>JASFPB010000171.1:0-5592 GCA_050116235.1 Chromatiales bacterium
GAACTGGCGGGAGCTGCAACGTCGGTAGTAGTCGTCGGCGCCCGAGAAACCATGCAGCGGCGCAGTAACCTTGTCGTCGAACTCCCGGAACGTCTGCAGCTTGTCGACATCGACATCGAGCGGGGAAGGCCTGCTACAGAATCGCGCCTTGTATCCCTTGCGCATTTTCTGCATGAGATGGTTCTGGTAGATGCGCGAGAAGCCGCGCTCGAGGCGCTGGCCTGCCGCTTCAAGACGAAAGGGAACAGAGACGGCAACGGCCCGGCCG
The DNA here is from genome assembly GCA_050116235.1 of Chromatiales bacterium. GTDB lineage: Bacteria > Pseudomonadota > Gammaproteobacteria > Chromatiales > Chromatiaceae > Sva-25. The sequence continues at coordinate 269 of JASFPB010000171.1, forward strand.
ATGGGTGCGCTCTCCCCCTGCTCACCAAGCCACTTGAGCAGAACGTTACCTCCCAGCGAGTAGCCGATCGCGGCATGCAGCGGTTTTCCGCTCACCGTGACCGCATGTTCCAGAACGGTCATGAAATCGCCTGTCTCGCCGGAATGGTAGGCACGCTCAAGACGGTTGGGCTCGCCGCTGCAGCCACGAAAATGCATGAACAGGCCGGTATAACCATGCTGCTGCAGGGCATGCATCATGGACGCTGCATAGTGTGACTCGATCGATCCTTCAAGTCCGTGCATGATGATCACAAGGGGGCCTCCACCCTCGACCCAGAGCAGGTCTAGGAAATCGCCATCCGGCAATTCCAGCCGCTCTTCCCGGCCAACGGGCGGCTTGCGCCTGGTCCAGACGGGCCAGAGTGTCTGCAGGTGCGGACTGCGTAACAGCCAATGAGGTTTGAAGCCGCTTTCGATGATCATGCAGAAATGTTGAGAGCTATGCAGGAGAGAGTCAATGATTCCCGATTGTCAGGGGCCCCGGGAATACCCAATAAAGCTTGCGCAGGAGAGGAGCAGCACTGCGCAGCACCCGGGTTTCGAAAAAGCAGTGCCGCAATGAGGATGCTCTTCCAGCGCGATCGCGAAATCCTGCTGTTGCCCTGCGCTCTCAGGTCGCAGGTTTATCGAGGTTTTCCAGGTACTTCACTCCGCCCAGGTTTTGCATCTGCCTGAGGATCCAGCGTTGCCTGCCGAGTGTCCAGCCTTGCGGATTATCGACCCGGTAGATCTCCGGATTCGGGAGCACTGCGGCAAGCAGGGCACTCTGTCGCTGTGACAGTGCAGCAGCAGGACGATTGAAAAAACGCCAGCTTGCGGCTTCTGCGCCATAAACCCCGTCTCCGAACTGGGCGATGTTGAGATAGACCTCGAGAATGCGCTCCTTGCTCCAGATCAACTCGATCAGCAGTGCGATACCGGCCTCGACACCCTTGCGCACGTAGCTGCGACCGCCCCAGAGATAGAGGTTTTTGGCGACCTGCTGGGTAATGGTGCTTGCCCCGCGTGGCGGACCGCTGTCGCTATAGAGCGCCTTCTCGATTTCCTGCAGGTCGAGCCCGTAGTGGTCGGGGAACCGCTGGTCCTCGGCAGCAACGACTGCGAGCGCCATGTAGGGCGAGATTTGCTCCCGATCAACCCACTGGTAGTCAACCGGCGTCCTGCTCTGCAGCATGAAGGAGGATGTCGGCACCGGCAGCCAGCGAAAAGCCACGATGGACAGAACCAGCAGCAGGAGCAGCGCCAGGAGCAACAGGAAAGTGTACTTGAAGAGTATCCTGATCATGCTTGCCTGGTTGCCGGTGACAGTGCGTCAGCCCGCTATTCCGGCCGCATGTGGGGGAACAGCAGCACATCACGAATGGACGGCGAGTCCGTCAGCAGCATCACAAGCCTGTCAATGCCGATGCCCTCACCCGCCGTCGGCGGCATGCCGTATTCGAGCGCACGGATATAGTCGGCATCATAGTGCATGGCCTCGTCGTCACCCGCTTCCTTCTCCTCGACCTGCAGCCGGAAGCGTTCGGCCTGGTCTTCGGCATCGTTGAGCTCCGAGAAACCGTTGGCGATCTCGCGCCCGCCGACAAAGAATTCGAAACGTTCCGTCACGAAAGGATCTGCATCATTGCGCCTTGCCAGTGGCGAGACCTCGGTGGGATAGGCAGTGATGAACGTCGGATTCATGAGCCTGTGCTCGACCGTTTTCTCGAAAATCTCGATCTGGACTTTTCCCAGCCCGTAGGAATCCTTGAGCGGAATACCCAGCCGCCGGGCAACGGCGCTCGCCCTTGCGAGATCATCGATCTCCTCTTCCGAGATATCCGGATTGAAGTGCAGGATCGACTCCCTGACGGTCATGCGTGCAAAGCGATTACCGAAGTCGTAGCTCTGCCCCTGGTAATCGATGGTACTGCAGCCGAGGACGTCCAGTGTCAAGCGGCGAAGCATGTCTTCCGTCAGGTCCATGAGATCGTTGTAGTCCGCATAGGCCTGGTAGAATTCCAGCATCGTGAACTCGGGATTGTGTCTTGTCGAGAGTCCCTCGTTGCGAAAGTTGCGGTTGATCTCGTAGACACGCTCGAAGCCGCCGACGACGAGGCGCTTGAGATAGAGCTCGGGCGCGATGCGCAGGAAGAGATCCATGTCGAGGGCGTTGTGATAGGTCGCGAAGGGACGCGCCGCTGCTCCTCCGGGGATCACCTGCATCATCGGAGTCTCCACTTCCATGTAACCATGGCCGTTGAGATAGTTGCGAATGAACTGCACCACCCGTGTACGCGTGCGGAAGGTCTCGCGCGAGGTTTCGTTCATGATCAGGTCCAGGTAGCGCATGCGATAGCGCTGTTCCTGGTCTGTCAGACCATGAAATTTCTCGGGCAGCGGACGCAGGGACTTGGTGAGCAACACCACAGAATCACAACGCACGGAGAGCTCGCCCTTGTTTGTCTTCGTGAGCATGCCCTCGGCACCGATGATGTCCCCGACATCCCACTCCTTCTTGAAGGCGCTGTAGACTTCCTCGCCAACAGCGTCACGGGCAATATAGAGCTGGATACCACCGGACATGTCCCGGAGATTTGCAAAACTCGCCTTGCCCATGATGCGGCGGCTCATCATGCGGCCAGCCACCTTGACGCGCAGGCCGCGTTCCTCGAGCTCTTCCTTGCTACGCGACTCGTACTCGACACGCAGCTCGCCTGCGACCACGTCGCGGCGAAAGTCGTTCGGAAAAGCCTGTCCTGATTCGCGTAGCGAAGAGAGAACACTGCGGCGCTGGGCAATCAGCTTGTTTTCGTCCAGTTGCTCGTCAGACATCGATGAAGGAGTGTGGTCAAAAGGAAGCAATTATACAGGCTCGGAAGAGTTCCGGCAGGCTCCGTCACCGCAGACAGATTTCAGGACGCTGCACTCACCCTCTACCTGCCGCCAACATGAAAAAGGCCCGCGGGTTGCGGGCCTCCTGGATCGATGCGGCATTCGGACCTCAGGTCACCTTGACCTGCATGACCTCCTCGCCGTCAGGATCGGTGATATGCACGGCACAGGCGATACAGGGATCGAAACTGTGGATAGTGCGGAGAATCTCGATCGGCTGCTGGGGATCATGGAGGGCATGGCCTGCCAGTGCCGCCTCGTAGGGACCAGGCTGCCCCTGGACATCACGCGGACCGGCGTTCCAGGTACTGGGGACCACGGCCTGGTAGTTGTCGATCTTCTCATCCTTGATGACAATCCAGTGGGCCAGTCCGCCTCGCGGTGCTTCCATGTAACCGACACCTTTCGCTTCCCTCGGCCAGGAAGAGGGCTCCCAGAGAGTCTCGTTGAAGGTACGGGTGTCACCCAACTTGATATTGGCAACCAGATTATCTTTCCAGGTCTGCATGGCATCGACGATGACCTTGGTCTCGAGGGTGCGCGCAGCAGTCCTTCCGAGCGTGGAGAAGAGCGCGTCGACAGGCACATCGAGCGTACGCAGGGTCATGTCGACCAGCTCTTTCGTCTGCTCGTGACCGCTTGCGTAGAGCATGAGGACGCGTGCCAGCGGACCAACTTCCATCGGCTTGCCTTTCCAGCGCGGTGACTTCAGCCAGGAGTAGGACTCCTCGACATTGAGCTGGTCATAGGGAGGCTTTGGCCCCGTGTAGTTGAGATTGGTTTCACCGTCGTAGGGATGCAGCCCCTGCTCCTTGCCTCCGGAATAGTCATACCAGGAGTGCGCAACATACTCCTCGATCTCGTCGGCGCTGTTGAGATCGACCGGATGGATAGTGCTGAGGTCACGATTGAGGATAACGCCCGACGGGATGAGGTAGGAGGAGGGGTCATCCATGCCCTTTTCAGGCATGTCGCCGAAACACATGAAGTTGCCAACCCCCTCGCCCTGGGCACCCCAGTCCTTGTAGAAACCGGCAATTGCGAGCGTGTCAGGGACATAAACCTGCTCGACGAAGAGCTTCATCTTGTCGATGACGTCCTGCACCTGGGCAAGACGCTTGGCGTTGATCGCAGAGTCGGAATTCATGTCGATCGGAGAAGGAACACCGCCGACCAGGAAGTTGGGATGCGGGTTCTTGCCACCGAAGATCGCATGCAGCTTGACAACATCCCGCTGCCAGCTGAGTGCCTCGAGGTAATGTGCAACTGCCATGAGGTTCGCTTCGGGTGGCAGCTTGTAGGCCGGGTGACCCCAGTAGCCATTGGCGAATATTCCGAGCTGGCCGGCCTCGACGAACTCCTTCAGTTTTTTCCTGGTGTCCGCAAAATAACCCGCCGAGGATTTGGGCCAGCGGGGAGAAACAGTCTGTGCAAGTTCCGAGGTCGCTTTGGGATCGGCATCGAGCGCAGAGACCACGTCGACCCAGTCGAGTGCATGCAGGTGATAGAAATGCATGACATGATCGTGCACATACTGCGCGGCGATCATGAGGTTGCGGATCAGCTGCGCATTCGGCGGAACCTTGTAGTTGAGAGCATCCTCGACTGAGCGCACCGAGGCGATGCCGTGAACCAGCGTGCAGACGCCGCAGATACGCTGTGCAAATGCCCAGGCATCCCGCGGGTCGCGGCCCTTGAGAATGAGTTCGATACCGCGCACCATGGTGCCGGATGAGTAGGCCTGACCGATGCGGTCGCCATCCATCTGCGCCTCGATACGCAGGTGGCCCTCGATACGGGTGATGGGATCAACAACAACGCGATCTGTCATGATGTTTCTCTTTCGCGGGTTTCAAGATAATCGGAGAGTATACGGTATTGCCTGTCGCTTTCACTCTCGGCGCCGACCGCTGCATTGATTGCGGCGCTTGTACGCGCCATGCGGCTGCTCATCGCGGCTTGCCAGGCAGGCCCTCCCGGCTTGCCTTTCTCGACAGGCGCCAGGCAGGCTGCCGCCGCACGAGCCACGAAATAACCTGCCTGTTCGTTCCAGTCCCCGTCGGCACCACATCGAGTGTAGGTGTCAACCATAATGGACCTTGCCAGCTTGCGGCTTGCCTCGAGTTCCTCATCCGTCGCCTCCTGGCTGGAAGCGACATCGACAATGCGGCGCAGACGTTGATCATCCGCCAGCGGGGCGACGCTTTCGACGAATTTTGCGCCGATGATACGCGCATCTGCCGATCCGAGCTCCAGAAGAGCTTCCCTGAAAGTGGCGTCATTGCTGATATTGGTCATGATCACTCCTCCTTGCCGGGTTGTTCGGTAACAAGATGCTCAGCAAGCATTTCGGTCAGGCCGAGGACCGGAAGATCCATCTCGTTTTCCTCTAGGCCTTCCTCGAGCTGG
>JASFPB010000172.1:0-5492 GCA_050116235.1 Chromatiales bacterium
GCTCGGTGATGCCGTGCTCGAGATCTTCCGCGACGGAAGCGGCTCTGTCAGCGAAACCGGGCTCGTCCCCTACTGGCCTGACTTTCCCCCGCGCATCCGGGAGGTCGTGGAGGGTGGCGCCTCTGCGGGTGTCTTCGAGCCTGACGACCTGGTGCTGGCTGTCGACGGCACCGAAATCACCAATACGCAGCAGTTCATCGAGCTCATTGCCGGCAGCCCCGGCCAGCCGATGGAGGTCGAGATTCTGCGCGGAGACCGCGAGATGCGCGTCGAGCTCGTTCCCGAAGAGAGGGAGGGTTCGGGGCTTGCGGGCATCATGATCGGCGCGGATGTCCCCGAGGGTTATGTCGACGAACTGCGTGTCTTCAACCGCTACGGTCTCCTGGAGTCGATCCCGCTGGCGCTGGCCAAGACATGGGAAATGACCGGCCTCACGCTCAAGGGGATCTGGAAAATGGTCACCGGTCAGCTCTCGTTTCGAAACATCGGCGGACCTGTGACCATCGTCAAGGTCTCGGGTGACAGCGCCAAGAGCGGGATGGTTGTCTTTCTGGGCCTGCTCGCCATGCTCAGCATCACGCTGGGTGTCGTCAACCTGCTGCCGATCCCCGTGCTCGACGGTGGCCACCTGATGTTTTTCCTGATCGAGGCGATTCGCGGCAGCGCCCTGTCGGACGAGGTGATGCTGCAGGTGCAGAAAATCGGCATGATGATCATACTTGGCATCATGTTTCTTGCTCTCTACGTCGATTTCAGCCGATTTTTTGGCATTCCGTAGCGACCTTGAGTCCTTTATAATCAGCCCCTTCAAGTGGGGGTTCGATTCTCGAGCGGTCCGACGTCGCGACAGGTTATCCAGATGAAGAAAAAACAGATCCTGACAGCTGCACTGCTGGTTTTTGCCATGGCAGCCGTCTCCATCGTACAGGCCGCATCCTTCGTGATCAGGGATATTCGGGTCGAGGGGCTGCAGCGTGTCTCTGTCGGTACGGTATTCAACAACATCCCCTACGAAGTCGGTCAGACTGTCACTGACGAGGCCGCGAGAGAAATCATTCGCAGTCTCTACGGGACCGGACTCTTCAAGGATGTCTCGCTGCAGCAGGATGGCGGCAACCTCGTGGTCACCGTCGTCGAGCGTCCCTCGATCGCCTCGATCGACATCACGGGTAACAAGGATATCGATACCGATCAGCTCAAAGAGGGTCTGCGCGATGCCGGTTTCGCCGAAGGGCGTGTCTACAATGAATTCGTACTCGACAAGATCAAGCAGGACCTCAAGCGCAGCTACTTCGATCGCGGCAAGTACGGCGTGACCATCACCTCCACGGTCTCGCCACTGGAGAGGAACCGCGTCGCGCTCGAGCTGCAAATCCGCGAGGGGCGTACCGCGAAAATCAAGCGCATCAATATCGTCGGCAACGAGGTTTTCGACGAGGATGACATCCAGGACGAGATGGAGCTCTCAACGAGCGGCATCTTCTCCCGCTTCACCAAGAACGACCAGTATTCCGCCCAGAAGCTGCAGGCCGACCTCGAGAGCATCCGCTCCTACTACCTCGACAGGGGCTACATCAAATTCGATATCGAGTCGACACAGGTCAACATCACACCGGAAAAAGAGGATGTCTTCCTGACGATCAACATCAAGGAGGGTGACGTCTACACGATCAGCGACATCAAGCTGGCAGGCAAGGTCGGCGGAACGCCGGAAGAGTTCTTCTCCCTGATCGAGCTGCGTCGTGGCGAGCCCTTCTCGCGCAAGGACGTGCTTCGCAGCTCCGAGTCGCTTACCCGGGCGCTCTCTGACAAGGGTTACGCTTTCGCCAACGTCAATCCCGTCCCGGACGTCAACGAGGATGACAAGACCGTCGTGGTGACTTTCTTTGTCGAGCCCGGCAAGCGTGTCTATGTGCGCAACATCAACATCACCGGCAACACGCGTTCCCGTGACCGTGTATTGCGACGGGAATTCCGCCAGATGGAATCTGCCTGGTATTCGGCAGACAAGGTGCGCGAATCGAAAGAGCGACTCGAGCGTCTCGGCTACTTCAGCAAGGTCGAGGTCTCCACGACCCCCGTTCCCGGTTCGACCGACGAAGTCGATATCGACGTGGAAGTCGAGGAGAAGAAGTCACGCGAACTCCTGCTCGGAGCGGGTTATTCGCAGTCCGGTGGTATCTCCTTCCAGGCCAAACTCAGTGATGACAACTTCTTCGGCACCGGCAAGAGAATCACGGTCGGTTTCAATACCAGCAGCGTCAATACCTATTACGAGCTTGCCTATAACAATCCCTACTTCACAGTCGACGGCATCAGCCAGGGCTTCGTTCTTCGCTACCAGGAGACCGATCTCAATGAGCTCAACACCACGAGCACCGCGAACTACGCCTTTGATCGTGGCACTATCGGCGTCAACTTCGGCTTTCCGATCACGGAGAACGATCGCATTACCACCAACCTGCTGGCCGAGTACACCAAGCTGCAGCTGACGACCGGTACCTCGACAGAAATCACCGATTTCTACAGCGATGGCGACAGTTTCTCAATCTTCAAGCTGAACACGGCATGGATTCATGACACCCGCGACCGTGCCTACTTCACGACCCAGGGCAGCCAGATCGTGGCAGAGCTCGGTATCGCCATACCGGGCAGTGACTTCACCTTCACCAAGCTCTCCTACGAGCAGAAGAGCTTCTTTCAGCTGACCGACGACCTCACCTTCGCGATTCGCGGCGAGGTTGCTGCCGCTGACGAGTATGGCGACAGCAACATCTATCCTTTCTTCGAGAACTACTATGCGGGCGGTCCGGGCTCGGTCAGGGGTTACGAGTCCTTCAGCCTGAGTTCTTTCAGGGACGATCCGGAGAAGTCGACCGTTGATTCCAACGGCAACGCCTTTGGTGGCAAGATGCGTGTTACGGGCAGTCTCGAGCTCTGGTTTCCGCCGCCTTTCTGGGACGAGGAGGGGCTGCGCTTCGTCGCCTTCGTCGATGGCGGCAACGTCTACAAGGACTACAGCACTTTCTCTGCAAGTGAACTGCGCTACTCGACCGGTCTCGGCGTCAGCTGGCTGTCACCCTTCGGCCTGCTCAATTTCAGCTACGCCTATCCCTACAATGACCAGCCGGGTGATGACATCGAGGAATTCCAGTTCACGTTCGGTACCAATTTCTAGAGGTAAACCATGGTGCGATATGCTTATCTCCTCCTGCTGACACTACTTCTGCCGATTGCGGTTTCTGCCGAGGAAACAGGACCACATCGTGTCGGATTTGTGAATGTTGCCGAGGTCCTCAACAAGTCCCCGCAAGTCAAGAAGGTCGAGGAGGTGCTCAAGGAGAGCTACGAGACGCGCAAGGCGGAGCTCGACAAGGAGCAGGAGAAGCTCAACGAGCTCGAGCGGAAGCTTGCCACGGAGGGCGAGGGTATGAATTTCGATGATCGCTCGACCCTCGAGCACCAGATCCTCTCCATGCGCAGCAAGCTCAAGCAGGAGATGACCTGGCTCGAGGAAGACATCACCATTCGCAAGAGCAGTGAGACCAGTCGTCTCATCAAGTTGCTCAGGGAAGTGATCGGCGAGGTCGCGAAGGAGAAAAAGATCGACCTCGTTTTCGAAGGCGCCGTGGTCTATACGAGTGATCGCGTCGATCTCTCCGGGGATGTTCTCGAGCGTCTCCAGGAACATTTCGACAAGAACGCCAGTTCGCAATAGGCGATTCGCTGCATTCTGATACCCCGGGAGCCCGGCTGCCCCGAAACAGGCTGGCTGCTTCACGCCATCAGCCCCGCGAGAGTGTCGCCCGCATCGGAAAAGCCTTACAGGCTATCCCGCCATGCAGGCAGGGACAGGTTCCCGAATAACCGGTAGAATCCGGGTTTGTTGAACCGTCCAGCCGAGCTGTCCGAACTGGAAAACAAGAGCAAGAGATTGATGATATGAGCGAAGCCATCATGGACATTCAGAAGATCATGGAGTTCCTGCCCCACCGGTACCCGTTCCTGCTCGTGGATCGTGTCATCGAGATGGAACCGCTCGAGCGGCTGGTCGGTATCAAGAATGTCACCATCAACGAGCCCTTCTTTACCGGCCATTTTCCGGTCAAGCCCGTCATGCCCGGTGTGCTCATCATCGAGGCCCTCGCCCAGTGTACGGGTCTGCTCGCCATGTCATCCCAGCCTGACGAGGTGCCCGAGAATTCGCTTTACTACTTCGTCGGCATCGACAATGCGCGCTTCAAACGGACGGTCGAGCCGGGTGACCAGTTGCGCATGGAGGTGGAGTTCGTCAAGCACAGGCGCTCGATCTGGGTCTTCACGGCAAAGGCGACTGTCGATGGACAGATCGCTGCCCAGGCCGACATCATGTGTACTTCCCGGGAGATCTGATGATCCACCCCACTGCGCTTGTCGACCCCGACGCGCAACTGGCAGAGGACGTCGAGGTTGGTCCCTACACGATCATCGGGGCAGGCGTCACCATCGACAGCGGCAGCGTGATCGGGTCCCATGTCGTCATTCGGGGCGAGACCAGCATCGGCCGTAACAACCGCATCTTCCAGTTTGCCTCTGTGGGCGAGGATCCACAGGACAAGAAATACGATGGTGAAGCGACCCGCCTGGTTATCGGTGACGGGAATACCATTCGGGAATTCGCCACCATACACCGCGGCACCGTGCAGGACACCGGCGAGACACGCATTGGCAACCGCAACCTGCTCATGGCCTACACCCATGTCGCGCATGACTGCATTCTCTCGGATGACATCGTCCTCTCCAACGCCGCCTCCCTCGCCGGTCATGTGCATATCCAGGACCACGCCATCCTCAGCGGCTTCGCGCTGGTCCACCAGTTCTGCAGCATCGGTCAGCATGCCTTCATCGGCATGGGGGCGCACATCACGCGCGATGTCCTGCCCTACATCCTCGTGGCCGGTGAACCGCCAGAGCCCAAGGGGCTCAACAGCGAGGGTCTCAGGCGCCGCGGCTTCGACCAGCAGCAGCTCAACGACATCAAGCAGGCCTACAAGCTGCTGTTCGCCAGCGGCCTCAAGCTCGGCGATGCCACGCACAAGGTCGAGGCCATGGCCGAAAACAGGCCGCACCTGGCCGTCATGGCCGATTTCCTGAAAACCAGCCGTCGCAGCCTGCTGCGCTGATCACACGTCATGACGCTGAAGATCGCCCTTGTTGCCGCCGAGCCTTCCGGGGATCTGCTCGGCGCATCCCTGCTCGAGGTTCTCAACAGGGTAATTCCCGGCTGTACCTTCATCGGCATCGGCGGGCCGGCCATGCAGGCGCAGGGTCTGGAGAGCCGCTACCCCATGGAGAAACTCTCTGTCATGGGGCTCATCGAGGTGCTGCCGCACCTGCGCGAATTGCTGAAGATGCGCAAGGAGCTCATCGCCTGGCTCATCGAGGAGCAGCCGGATGTCTTCATTGGCATCGATGCGCCGGATTTCAACCTCGGTATCTCGAAAAAGCTCCAC
>JASFPB010000173.1:0-5481 GCA_050116235.1 Chromatiales bacterium
GGAGCCCTCCAGTGCGTCACCGACCTCGCCCCGGAACGGGCCGGGTGAGCTGCCCATGAAGTCGATGTTGCTGGCCTGGGTCTGCGCCGGACCATTATCGGAAAGCCAGATGACAATGGTGTTGTCTTCGATACCCGCATCAGCGATGGCGTCGAGCACCTGGCCGGTGCGGTAGTCGAGCTCCATCACGCTGTCACCGAAAGGCCCGGCAGCTGATTTTCCTTCAAAATCGGGATGAGGCAGTGCGGGATAGTGCACCTGTGACCAGCCAACATAGAGGAAAAACGGCGTGCCGGCATCGGCTTGGCGCTTGATGTAGTCCGCCGACGCCTGCGCGATGTCACCCTCGATCTGCCGCCGGTACTCTAGGTCGTACGGCCGGACCTTCTTCAATTCGTCGCTACCGGCGACCGACTCCCAGATCCACGGCTGCTTGGCTGCGACGGCCGATTCCGGCATGCCGCTGCGCCGCATGGACTCGGGGTATAGGGTGCCATCCGTAGTCTCGAGGATGCCGACGTGGTACTCGTCGAAACCCTGGTTGACCGGCAGGCTCTGCTTCTCCCCACCGAGGTGCCACTTGCCGACGATACCCGTGGCGTAGCCTTTGGACTTGAAGAGCTCGGCGATCGTCACCTCGCCGTCCTGAAGGGTCAGCGGCGTGCCTGCGATGATGATACTGCCCAGTCCGGCACGTGGGGAGTGGCGGCCGGTCATGAGCGCGGCCCGTGTGGGCGTACAGCCGGGCTCGACGAAGAACTGGGTCAACATCAACCCTTCGTCGGCCAGTTGATCGATGCGCGGTGTGGGCATGCCCCGCATCTCGCCGCCGCTGCCGTAGGCACCGAGGTCACCGTACCCCATGTTGTCGGCCAGCATGAGCACCACGTTGGGCTTGTCCTGCGCCGCAGCCGCCGTGGTGGCGACGAACGCCAGCACAAGCGCCGCCAGTATCTTTGGTATCGTCAGTTTCATATTCATTCCTCTCGAGTCTATGGGTTTACAGCCTGGCGTTCGTCAGCGAAATATCGGGGGCAGGCGCATGGCGCCCGCCCCCGGTGACATCGAGGTACATGAGGTCCGCAAACAGCGTCAATTTGTCCCTGCGCGCAGCCAGTGTTCCCATAAATGCAAAATCGAGATTGCTGATCAGGTCATTGAAGGAGATGTCCAGATCGTCTCCGTCAACAGTCGTCCCGCCAATACCAGCTCCCCACAAATAAATCTGAGCGCCCCACTCCCACTGGCCCGGGGAGGGATCCTGTTCAGCAGCAACAGCCGAGGTGACTGCCAATCCGCACGACACGGCCAGGGCAATACCGAGGGCTTTGCGTTGAAACTCTTTCATCATTCCAGTTCTACCCTATTCGTTAAAGCTAGCGTCGATTCCAAGGAAATATGCAGTATTTGTAGTCATCATAATGTGTGAGCGGTTGTGTCGAATCCTGCCATTTCGTGCCAAACAGCGAGGAGACCTGACATCAATCCCGTCTTTCGATCTCCGAGCGCTTCAGTTGCCGGTATGCCCTGGGGGATATCTTCATCCAGCGCCGGAAGGCACGGGAGAAACTGCCTGGATCGGCGTAACCCAGGGCCTTCGCCACTTCGGCCACGGATCGTTCAGACGCACCGAGCAGGTAGCGAGCCTGCTCCAGGCGGGTGTTTTCAACCAGCTGACTGTAGGTGAGATCATCCTGTCGCAACCGGCGCTGCAAGGTGCGCACCGTCACGCCGAGCAGTCGCGCCGTATCGTCTATCGTCGGGTAGCGGGTAGGCAACTTCTCGGCAATCAGCGACTGGCATGCTGTGATCGTCCAACTATCTGACATAATTACGGTTCCATGCTTTGTAACAGCCCATGTTGAATGACTTCACACGGGCTTAACGTCTATCTTTTATACTAGTTAGAAAGTCAGGATTCCTGCCATCTCACGCCGAAAAGAGGTTATGTGCAGCGGAAAGCGAGGCCGCGATGAGGAGACCAAAACAGAATGGCACGTAATGGCAAGAATGCGATGGCGCCATATGGCAATTTCGTAGTCGCGAATGGTTCGCAAGAGGAGCACAGCCTGGACGAGGAAATCGCCCGGTGAATTGACTCAAGAGACAACATCAGGACCTGTATGAAACCGATACCCAGTTTTAGAGCTGCACACCTGAAGCCTTACATCGATTTCCTCTTCGGAATAGGGGCGCCGGTAGAGGCTGCCTTACGCCGGGCCAAGCTGCCCACCATGCTCCAAGAGCAACCGGACGCCTACCTGCCCCAGTTAGCGGCCGTCAATTTGCTGAGAGACATGAGCAGAAACGAGGGCATTGAGGAATTTGGAGTTCGAGTCCTGCAGGGACTGAGGGTGAGAGACTTCAGCACGGATTTCGCTACCGCCGTACGTAGATTGCCAACGTTGAAAGCCACACTCGAGAAGTTTCGCGACCTGGTGCATGTGGAAGACAACCAACTCAATTTTTGGATCACCGCAAGGGGAACAATAGTCAGGTTGCACACCGCGAGCAGCTACTCCCTGTATCCCGAGGACATGGAATACGAGGACTGGAACGAGATCATGGCGATAATCACTATCGTTCGGGAATTCGCAGGGCAAGCCTGGGTGCCCGAGGAGATAGGATTCCGTTCGAGCATTCACCCAGGCCCTTTTGCATCAGAACAGTTCCCGGCTACGCGTTTTTTTAACAACCAGCACTCGTCATGGATTACCGTACCGTATGAATTCTTGAGCAGACCACCAAGGAAACCAAAGATACAGATGGATGCCGGTCATGCACCGGACCTGGAAACGGCAACCTACGCAGAATCAACGATGGAATTTCCCGCGTCATTGAAACGCGTGCTCATTCCATACCTTGAAGACGGCTACCCTCCGATTCAACTCGCCGCCGAGATAGCGGGCCTCAGCGTGCGAACGCTGCAACGCAGACTCAGACAGTACAATACGAACTACTCGGAGCTGATCCAGCACACACGCTTCGACGTCGCGTCGGGACTTTTGCAGAACACTGATGAGAAAATCATCAATATCGCCTACAAGCTTGGCTATGGGGACCCTGCCCACTTTACACGTGCCTTCGAGAAACTGTCTGGTGTAAGTCCTGGCCAGTACCGTCGACATCATTGCCGGCAGTAAGCAGAGCGCCCCACCTGTTTTCATTTCAAGAAGGAAGCCGGTCTAACACAGGTTCGTGTGCATGACCTGAAGCACACCTTCGGGCGCCGACTCCGAGCAGCTGGCGTACCTTTGGAAGCCCGAAAAGTGTTATTGGTGCATCGCAACGGCGACATCACCACCCACTACTCCGCCCCCGAATTGGAGGAACTGCTGGAGACGGCAAACAAGGTCTGTGGAGAACAGTCCGGCACTGGTTATGCTAAGACAAAAAAACGGCTACCGCGTAACACGATAACCGATTGGTTTAGCCATATATTTATGGTGAGCCCGGAAGGATTGATTCGTGCTTCGCACTCACGCTTCGCGCCTTCGGCGCTTGTCAAACCAATCTTTTATTGGATGTCGGAGATTCGAACCTCCGACCACCTGGTTCGTAGAAAAAACGGCCGGGATGACCGGCCGTTCATGGTTCAGGGATCAGTGGACCCGGGTCAGTTGAGGCCCTGAATGTAGCTCGAGACAGCTGCGATCTCTTCGTCCGTCATTTTTGCGGCAACGTTTTGCATCATCTTGCCGGCATCGTTGGCACGATTGCCGGCGCGAAAATCCTTGAGTTGCTTGACTGTGTAATCGGCATGCTGGCCCTGAAGTGCCGGAAAATTGGCTGCCGGGTTACCGACACCGTTTGGTGCATGGCAGGACGAACATGCGGCGACACCGCTTGCCGCATTACCGCTCATGAAGATCTCCTTGCCTTTCTCGACAAGTGCCGGGTCTGCTTCACCGACCTTCAGCGTCTGGCTGCTGTAAAAGGCGGCCAGGTTAGCCATGTCGTCCTCGCTCAAACCGGCAGCCATGGGCTGCATGGTTGGGTCAACGCGATCGCCTGCCTTGAAATCCTGCAGCTGTTTGATGATATAGCTCTCATGCTGACCAGCGAGTTTCGGCCACATGCCATTGACGCTGTTGCCATCAGCCATGTGGCAACCGGCACACATCGCCGACTTGGCTTTACCAGCTGCGGCATCGCCACCGGCAACTGCGACATTCGAAACCATTGCTGCTGCCATCGACAGCGTCATCAGCCATTTCTTCATTGCTCTACCTTTACTAGATTCTAAAATGCTAATGTTACAAGTCCGAAACAAGGGCGCACAAGCGCCCCGGTTTCTCAAAAACTGCCGAATTGTACCTTATTCCAGACTCGAGTAGTAGGCGGCAAGGTTTGCTATGTCATCGTCCGTCAGCGGGGCCGCCATGGCACTCATGGTCGGATCCTTGCGCGCCCCCGACTTGTAATCATTCAGCGCTTTCTTGAGGTAGGCCTCTTTCTGCCCCTTGAGATTCGGGTAGTTGGGAATCGCACTGATACCATCGGGACCGTGGCAAGAAGCACAAATGGTTTTTGCCTTCGCTTGTCCGGCAGCAGCATCTCCCGCAGAAACGGAAGATGCAGAGAACATGGCTGCAAGCGCAAGGGTCGTGACAAGGATTTTATTCATTCTGTTTTCCTCCGGGTAAGCCGTATCGCAGACTGGGTTATCTTGTTGTTGTGGAAGATATATCAGCTGCATGCAGGTGCGTCAATGCGGATTACTCTCAGCGCAGTAGACGCATGGTCGACCGGAACAGGAATGCGCCGAACCAGACGATCGCCAGCGGCAGCAGAAGCGTCTGGAAGAGGAAAATCACGATCAGTTCCACGGAGCTGCTGGTGATCTCGGCGGCCACTTCCCTGTACTTGGTCAAACGCTTGTCAATGTCGAGGCTGGATTGCGCACTGCCGTACATTTTCGCGAGTTTGTCAAAAATGCCCTCCTCATCAGCTTCGCCAGGCATCGCCGACTCATTGAGATTTCCGAGCCTGTCACTGGCCTGTTCCAGGCGCGCTACAGCGACATCGTACCTGGGCTCGAGAAAACCGGTGTGGATCATCTCTGCACTGAAGGCGACAGCAGGGATCAGGAAACGCGCAATCGTCAGCAGCAGAAAGAGACGCAGGACAAACAGCCTGACACCTTCGGCAGTCCTGTCATAGAGGAGCAGAACGAGCAGCAAGGCTGCACCGGATACTGCATAGATCAGCATCACCGGCAACCACTCGGAGAGTTCGCTCAGGAGCTGTTGTAAACCAAGCGACGCCGATGCCGACAACATGATCCAGGAGAAACGCTCGATCATGTCATTGACAGGATCAAGAATCTGCCCCGGGGCAAAATTGACACCAACTCCCGCCGGTTCGATGGCGACCTCGGTACCCTGCGCCACCGATATAACGCCGTTGAGAGCGCGCGCGATACCGAAAGTCACAAGGGTCCGCGTCATGCTTTGCTCGAGGTATTCACGGCCGTGACGA
>JASFPB010000174.1:0-5464 GCA_050116235.1 Chromatiales bacterium
AAAAGTGACGGGAACGCCGAATGGCAACGCGCCAAATGTTCTGGCCTCGTCGTATAACATCAAGGCCGAAGTGAAGATCCCCGAAGGTGGTGCCGAAGGTATGCTGGTCACGCATGGTGGCCGGTTTACCGGTTACGGTTTCTACCTGCTGAAAGGTAAGCCTGTCTATACCTGGAATCTCTTTGGCATGGAAAGGATCAAGTGGGAGGGACCGGATGTACTCACTCCCGGTAAACACACGCTGGAATTCGACTTCAGGTACGACGGCCTGGGGGCCGGAACACTGCAGTATGGAAGTCCCAGTGGCCTCGGCCGCAGCGGCACCGGCACTCTCAAGGTAGACGGACAGATTGTCGCCACGAAGGAGATGGACAAGACCGTCCCGATGCTCATGCAATGGGATGAGAACTTCGACGTTGGCGCCGATACGGGCTCTCCGGTGGATGACGGGGACTACCAGACGCCCTTCGAGTTCACCGGTGAACTCGACAAACTGACGCTGACCATCGACCGGCCGAAGCTCTCGGAAGAAGACATCGAAAAGCTCAAGGCTGCCATGCATGCCAATCCTGCGAGAGAATGAAGCGAGGCAAGAGTGCTCACTGCTTCGCCATGCGTGAACAGATAAGCATAATGCAGGGTAAGTTGCGAGCTGCAAGATGGCTGATGTGAACAGGAACCTTTGGAGCGTATGATGGAGATACCTGTCAGGCTGAAGCAGGAACTGAAAACACTGAGCCTGGTCTTTCTCTATTTTGCCTGCTGGCTGGGCGTCCTGTTGTTGATCAAGAAACTCCTTCTTGCAGAATACCAGATCCACTTTACAGGGATATCCAAGGCGCTGGTCGGAGCGCTGATCCTTTCCAAGGTCGTGATGATTCTTGAGTATGTTCCGTTGGGGAGATGGCTTCAGTATCGACCTGCATGGGTTGATGTGGTGATTCGTACCTCTCTCTACTCACTGGGCGTATTCGTGGTAATGCTGCTTGAAAAAGGTTTCGAGGAACGTCATGAATATGGTGGCTTTGGCAAGGCAATAGCCGCCATGTTTGATCATGCCGATCTGTATCATGTCTGGCTGAACCTGATTATCGTCAGTGGTGCACTACTGGGATATAACATCCTGGCTGTCATCAACAGGCACCTCGGTGAAGGCGGGGTGAAAGGGATCTTGATGATGCCACTGGGCCAAGGTTCGCCGGAGCAGGAATAAACAGTCTGATCGGGAGGGTATCCTGAAACTCAGGGAGCGCGGGTTGGGAGAGGGTGTGTACGATGGTCCTGGGGATGAATGCGCTGAATCATGCGTATGGGCTCCTCGTGATTCATCACTTGTACTTCGCGATTGCAAATGCCGATATCAGGCATCCTGCTGCATGTAGTGGTATTCGCCTCGCCTGACGGTACGTTTCCTTTTGAAGCCGAGCTTTTCGTAATAGCGAACCAGTTCAGTATTGCACTCAAGGCGTAGCGGACCCCCATGCTGTTCTCTGGCGAGTTCTACGAGCTGTTTGCCGTATCCGCATCCGCGATAACCGGGTTCGACATACAGCGCTCGAAGGAGATCACCCATCAGGCAGTAAAACCCGTGCTCCGTGACAGTCACGCAATCGGGTGAGACCGTGTACTGGAATTCTGTCTGCAGAATGTCAATAGCCTGGTGGATATTCATGTCAGCTTATCTATACAAATTTATCGATAGCGCGTCCATCAGCCTGCTACTCGAAGAGGACCCTGATGATTGACGACATGGATGATCAGCCCGCTATTCTAAACAATATTGCCAGCGGTTTTGTACTCTGCCTGCGCCAGCTAGACCGCGTGGCGGTCCTGCGGCGCAGTCAATGAACCCTGGTTGGTGGAATGCGGGTCGTGAAATACCAGCTTCAAAGCGAGCAGTGAAGTATGACGGCCGCAACACTTCTCTGCGACAATCTGTCGCAGCTCACTCGCTGACTCTCACCCGATAAGATGGTTTTCAGGAATGTATGAATGCCCATCAACCACTGGAGGTTTCCATGAAAAAACTTCAAAGACTCTTCGTGATACTGCTGTTCGCAGTTCCCACTGTTACATCAACCAGCCAGGCTGCGGAGAATAAAGCCGGCCTGTTCATCAACCTCACAACTGACGATACCTGGGCCGCTGCCAAGGCGATTCTGTTTGCCCATGAAAAGGTCCTGAAAAGTGGACACAAGCCGGTTGCAATCTGGCTCAACGTACGCGGGATCTACCTGGCGGACAAGAAACGCGCCTCCCATGTTCATGGCCTCATGAAGGAGGAGGGTACCTCTATCCAGGACATGCTTGCGGCCTTCATGAAAGATGGGGGTATCGTCATCGCCTGTGGTGCCTGTTCCAAGGCTGCAGGGCTCTCCGAGGGGGATTTCATCGAAGGTGTCCAGATGGGTAACCCTGAGCTGGTCTTCGGATTGCTGTTCGACCAAAACGTCAAGACATTGAGTTGGTAAACAGAAGGGCGGCAACTGCCGTCCTTGTCTTTAGCAGCTGACGCTGAAGTCCTGCTCGATATCAATCATGGAGTTCCGGCGTCTGTCAGCTTGCGCTGCAGCGGTGTTGCCGGGCGATCATGAAGTCTGGATAGCTTGCAGCAGTTGCTCCCATCCGGCTTCTTCCCTTTGAGGGGTGAAGAGTTGGCGGCGTGCTTCACAGGCATCAACGAGGGTCGCATAGTAGTCGCTCTCGAACTCTGCCTGAAGCAGCCTTTCTCGCAATGCCTGCGTATTCTTCACCGGATAATATCCGGGATAGTCCGGACCAAGCAGCCCGACGGAGCCCTCGATAGATGATGTGATCACGGGCAGGCCGGCCATCACCGCTTCCGAGATCACATTTGCACCACCTTCCATGAGGGATGGAAGCACAAGCAAATGCGAGCGCGCATACACGCGCCTTAACTCGGCATGCGGAATCTCGCCATGCCAGTGGTAACGCGGATTGACCTGCATCTCCTGCTGCGCTGCTGCTACCCACTCTTTGCTGTGAGCCCCGCCGTAGGCATCGACCCGGAGTCGACTCTCCGCCGGTAGCTCCCGCACAGCAAGGGCCGGGCGAAGCGGATCTTTCTCCTCGCGCAGATGACCGGCGAAGCAGACCCGGAAATGTCGTTTTGCCGGCTGCCTGTTCCACAGGGGACGTGCTGACTGGATGATGATCTGCAACTTGTCGTGGAGCCTCTCCGGCAGGGCATTGCCCAGTAGTGGATGTAACCCGACGATACAATCCGCGGCATCGAGTGAGGCCAGCGTCGTCTTGCGATGGCTGTGGATGAAACGATAGGCGTCTGTCCCTGTCACCACGACCACGAGAGGCCTGTCCGGAAAGTCGGCGGCGAAACGGCCGATGGCAGTCGCGCTGCGCCAGGCATGCAGCGCCACCATGAGATCCGCCGGTTCGCCCTCGTAATCAGTCGAGACTCTGACGCGGTGTCCCAGTCGACGAAAGATCGTTGCCCAGCGGTTGGCCGAGGCCCTGTTGCCGGCGCGCGAGCCGTGAGGCGCGGGCGTGATGAGCCTGATGTTCATGTGACATTACACGGCATCTTTGCGATCATAGCTTGCCACTTTATCGCATTCCCATCATCCTATGTCACAGTTCCTGATCGACAGCATGGAAGACGCCCGCGAGCGAACGCTTGCGCTCATCAACGGGCTCGATGCGCATCAACTGATGGGGCCGAAACTCCCTATTGTCAATCCGCTGCGCTGGGAGATCGGGCATACCGCATACTTTTACGAATACTGGATCTTGCGTCAGCATCTCGGCCTGGATCCGGTCTTCGACGCTGTCGACGCGCTCTATGACTCCATCACCATCGCCCATGATGATCGATGGGGCCTTCCGCTACCCGGGCTGGATGATACCCTGTCCTATATGCGTGAGGTGCTTGACAGGGTACGACGTTATGTCGAACAGGACGGGCCTGATCCAAAGCGTGATTACCTCCTTGAGTACGCGATCTACCATGAAGACATGCATACCGAGGCATTCACCTATACCCGACAGACGCTCGGCTATCCGCCCCCTGTAATCGGCGCTGTTGATGATGCGCTTTTGCAGGGACGCCTGGAGGGCGACGCGCAAATTCCCGGTGGTTACTTCATGCTCGGTGCGTGTCCGGAGGGTGGCTTTGTGTTCGATAACGAGAAGTGGGCACACCCGGTCGAGGTGCAACCCTTCAGCATTTCACGCGCTGCAGTCTGCAACGCTGAGTATGCGGCTTTTGTCGATGATGACGGCTACCGGTATTCAGAATACTGGGACGCGGACGGTCTTGCCTGGCTGGAAGCGTCGGGACTGCAGTTCCCGCGTTACTGGCGCCGCGGAGCTGACGGCTGGGAGATGCGGCGTTTCGACCAGTGGGAACAACTGCCACCAGATGCAGCAGTCATCCATGTCAGCTGGCACGAGGCCAGGGCCTTCTGTCGCTGGGCGGAACGTCGTCTGCCAACAGAACTCGAGTGGGAAGTCGCAGCAGCGGGTCAGCCGGATGCCAGCGGCGACCTCTCAAACGAGAAACGTCACTACCCCTGGGGCGATCGAAAGCCCGTCTCGCATCTGGCCAACCTCGACGGCAGCGCACTCGGTACGATCGCGGTTGGTGCTTTGCCGGAGAGTGACAGTGCGTTTGGCTGCCGACAGATGATCGGTAATGTCTGGGAGTGGACAGAGAATACCTTTGGTCCCTATCCGGGGTTTGTGCCCGACATGTACGCGGACTATTCACAGCCGCTCTTTGGCAAGACAAAAGTATTGCGCGGTGGCGCCTGGACCACGCGCGGCCGTATGATTCGCAACACCTGGCGCACCTATTATGGTCCGGAGCGCAACGATGTTTTCGCCGGTTTCCGTACCTGCGCACGCTGATCCCAAAACGACGAAGTCGCGTGAGTAAAGTCTCTCCCAGTTT
This sequence comes from Chromatiales bacterium, assembly GCA_050116235.1. Classification (GTDB taxonomy): domain Bacteria; phylum Pseudomonadota; class Gammaproteobacteria; order Chromatiales; family Chromatiaceae; genus Sva-25. Next base: position 4,931 of record JASFPB010000174.1, read on the forward strand.
CCATGACCTTCACCCGGACACCGGTGATCTCGCGGCGGATGTGCTGGCCGGTTTCGCCAGGGCACAGAAATCGATCCCGCCGAAGTATTTCTACGACGAGGAGGGCTCGCGGCTCTTCGATGCCATCACAGAACTTCCCGAGTATTATCCCACCCGTACCGAGACTGCCATATTGCGTGCTTACGCGGATGATATTGCACAAAAGGCAGGCACCGGGCATTTGCTCGTCGAGCCTGGAAGCGGCAGTTGCACCAAGGCACGCATCCTCTTCGAGGGGCTACAGCCCTGTGCCTACGTGCCCATGGATATATCGCGCGATCACCTGCGCGTGGCTGCGGAAAGGATTGCTGTCGAATACCCCTGGCTGGAAGTCCATGCGGCCTGTACCGACTTCACACGCCTGATGACTTTGCCGCCGTCGAGTCCCGAAGGTCGCCGGCTGGTCTTCTTCCCCGGATCGAGTATCGGTAACTTCGACCCGGACGCTGCAGTCGGCTTCTTGCGCATGATTGCCGACATGGTCGGTCCTGGCGG
>JASFPB010000175.1:0-5462 GCA_050116235.1 Chromatiales bacterium
CCGATCAGGACTCTTTGCGTCCCGATTTGTCGGCCTGAAGGCCGATCTACATCCCGCCCACAAAACCGTTCTGCCGCCAGGCCTCGTAGAGGATCACAGCGACGCTGTTGGAAAGATTCAGACTCCGGCTCCCGGGCTGCATCGGTATCCGAATACGCTGTTCGGGCGGCAGGCTGTTGCGGATCGCTGCCGGCAGACCACGCGACTCGGGGCCAAAAAGCAGATGGTCGCCGGGCTGGAAACCGGCATCCGTATAGCATGTCGCGCCCTTGGTTGTGCAGGCGAATATCCGGCCTTCGCGGACGCTCGTTTTCCAGCTTTCATAATCGGCGTGTTCCTTCAGGGCTGCATATTCGTGATAATCCAGCCCGGCACGGCGCATGCGCTTGTCGTCGAGATCGAACGCGACCGGATGGATCAGGTGCAGACTGCTGCCGACGTTGGCACAAAGGCGTATGATATTGCCCGTATTCGGAGGAATCTCCGGCTCATAGAGTACGACGTGAAACACTGATAATGACCTCGGAAACTAACAACCCGCTTGCCGTCGAGTTTTGCGGCATGCATTTCCAGACTCCGCTGGTGCTGCTCTCGGGCTGCGTCGGTTTCGGAGAAGAGTATACCCGTGTCGAAGGCTATTCGAATGCCGATGTGGGTGCTGTGTGCCTCAAGGGCACGACCGGCGAAAAGCGCCTCGGCAACGCCCCGCACCGCATCTACGAGACGCCATCGGGCATGCTCAATGCCATCGGCCTGCAAAATCCGGGCGTCGACAAGGTCGTCGATGAAATCCTTGCGACTCTCGATTTCAGCGAAACGCGTTTCATCGCCAATGTTTCCGGATCAACGATCCAGGAATACGAGGATGTCACGCGCAAGTTCGATGATTCGGATATCGACGCCATCGAGATCAACATCTCCTGCCCCAATGTCAAGGAGGGCGGCGTCGCATTCGGTAACGACCCGGAGATGTCGGCGCGCGTCGTCGAAGCCTGCCGGCGTGTCACGGACAAGCCGCTCATTACGAAACTGTCGCCGAACCAGACCGATATCCAGCACAACGCACGGCTTTGCATCGAGGCAGGAAGCGACGCCTTCGCTGTCATCAACACCCTGATGGGCATGGCAATCGATATCGAATCACGCAGCCCGGTCATCGGCAACAACCAGGGTGGGCTCTCCGGACCGGCCATCAAGCCTGTCGCGCTGCTCAAGACCCACCAGGTCTACCAGGTATGTCGTGATCACGGCATACCGATCATCGGCCAGGGAGGTGTGACAACACCCGAGGACGCAATCGAATTCCTGATTGCCGGCGCATCGGCTGTCGGTGTCGGTACGGCGCTCTTCTATGATCCGCTGATCTGCCGAAAGATCAATGATGGCATCCGCGATTACCTGCAACGCCACGAGATTCCAACCGTCGAGGAACTCACGGGAACGCTGGCACTGAACAGCCCGCCACAGCGGGGATGTGGCTGCTGACAAGAACACATCCTTTCCATGAAGGACACAAAGAACACGTAAAGAGATTGGGGTCAGAGAGATTGGGGTCAGAGTAAAAACGCTCTCACTGCTTGGGAATTCACAGAGAGGACGTGCAAGTTTTTACTGTGACCCCGAACCCGCAAGTTTTTACTCTGACCCCGAATCCGCTCTGACCCCGAATCCGGACAAGAGCGCCGGCAAAGAGGCTAAATATCTGATTTGTATGGACGAGGAAGAACGCCGCAGGGCGAAACCGGTGATTCGCCGTTCTCTCCCCTTGGGGAGAGGCATCCAGGCGCTCTATCCCTTTTGGGAGGGCGGATTTCCCTGCCCGGAATGGTATATTAGCGCTCACTGAATTTTGGGGTCTGCCGCCCGGACGGGTTTTGAGCGGACTGGAACACCGGCGCGACATGCGCCCGATCATTTTCCGGAGTGAGATAATGAGCGACAAGCAAGCACTGATCGACGAGAAGAACAAACTGATCGAAGAGATGCTCGAAATGCAAAAGCAATTTATCGAGTACGAACACGCCAATGGCATCAGCGGCAAGGACTACTACTACTCGCAGGAAGGCCTGCTGAAGGACTACCGCGAAAAGTACAACGAAATGGCTGTCCGCCTCGTTGACATCTCCCACGAGATCGTCGGTTCCTCGCGTTTGTAATCATTCATTACAGCCGAAACCCGAAAAGCCCGCGATTGCGGGCTTTTTCATGCCTGGAAGGAATTTAATCCCGCTTACTCGGGACGAATGTGCTCGATATACTTCGGGACATCTTCCATCTCGAGCCTGACTGCGGAAGCCTGCACACGGATATGATCCCCGGCACCCTCGATCCGCAGGTCACAATGCGCCTGGCCACGGCTCTCGAGCGGTACCGGAATCATGTCTCTGTAGGTGAAAATATTCTCACCGAGATCTCCACCGGCGCAGATACCGGGCAATGGCGGCAATGCACCGTCGAGTCTCGCACCTTCGAAAACCAGTGCGCCTTTCTGCCACCATTTCGTCTTCTCGACGGAGCCTGTCATGGTCTTGATGATGATGGCACGCGAGAAGATGACACGCACGCTGTCGCCATCGACAGAAACCGATTCGATCTCGCTGCCGGCAAGTTCGATGCTGCTGTTATCCATGAGAAAACCTTCTTGATATCGACTAACGACGAAATTATACCGAATCACGGATTTGACCGGCCCTGAATCGCCGTTTATCGTGAGCCGGATAACATTGTATTCAACAGGAGAATGTTGATGAGGGGACTCTACCGCACACTCGAAACCTCTTTGCTGGGGGCCGAAACCACCTACCAGCATCCGGAGCAGCATCTGCCCATGAACCTGACCCCGGACAGTCCCGCCATCGACGTCATGACAGACCTGAGGCGTGTCGCGGCCCAGGCGGTATCCACGTTCTGCGGGATCGACCAGGCGACGGAACGCATGAAGAACGCAGGAGTGCGCCTGCTGTTCGTCATCAACCAGTCCTACGAAATTCAGGGCATCCTGACGAGCCAGGATATTCTCGACGAAAGGGTCGTCAAGCACATGAATGCACACAACACGCGCAGGGAGGATGTGACGGTACGGGATCTCATGACACCGCAGGCCCAGGTCGAAGTCCTTCAAATGTACGATGTCGCCCGGGCTACTGTCGGCGACCTCATCAGGACATTCAGGCAGATGGGCCGCCAGCATGCCCTCGTGGTCGAGGAGATCGACGGCAAGCAGACGATTCGTGGCATTCTCTCCACGACCCAGATCGCCAAGCAGACCGGCATCCATGTCGATACCTCGGAGTATGCCGGCAGTTTCGCAGAGCTCCAGGCCTCGATCGGCTGATGCTCCGGTAACAGCCCCGGTTACTCCGGGGCTGTCTCTTTTACTCATTACATTCTTGACTGTTATGAGGAATAGGACCGGCACTGCAGCGTGAAGAATTCCGACCAGGATTCATAAAAGCATCACGCTGCCTTCATCGCACTTTCATCAATCCCTGTCAGCATGCGCCCAACCTGGCAGAAACCGGCAACATGCCTGCGATCGATACACTTGCGATGAGCGATCAACACAAAAACCCCTTCAAACTCGACGATCTCGGCGAAACCCTCCCTCCGTCGGTCACTAAATCCTTACCACTGCTGGAAAACCTGACCGGTCTGGGCACGCTTGGCGCCCTTTACGACGAGCTTGAAGCATCACACAGCGAAGTCGACTTTGCATCGAAGGCGTTAAGCAAGCTCAACGTTGCGTACCATCTTCACGGTGAGTCGCTGGAGACGCTGCCAGCCTCGGGTCCCGCTCTCGTTGTCGCCAACCACCCTTTCGGCGGCATCGAGGGTGTCATCATGGCGCACCTCCTCAAGGGTTACCGTGATGATGTCAAAATCCTTGCAAACGGCTTTCTGAAACGCATCCCCGAGCTGCGCGATCTCTTCATCGGGGTCGACCCCTATGCCAAAGCGGATTCCGTCACGAGAAATCTCCACCCCATGAGAGAAGCGGTGCGCTGGTTGCGACAAGGAGGCATGCTTGTCGTTTTCCCTGCAGGCGACGTCTCCCGATTCCACCCGGAAAAGTTGCGCATCAGCGATGACAAGTGGGATGCATCCTTACCGAGGCTTGCGCGCATGACATCGGCACCCGTCATCCCGATGTACTTTCACGGGCGCAATACGCTTCTTTTTCACGGCCTTGGCCTGATTCACCCGCGGGTGCGCACGCTACTGCTTGCGCGTGAACTGCTTAACAAGCGTAATCGCTGTTTTGCTGCCACGATTGGCAGGCGAATTACCCTCTCGCAACTTCAAACCTACAGTGATGACAATGATGCGGCGCGCTATCTCCGCATGCACACGATGATGCTCGACAAGCAGTCCCGGAAAAAGCTGCCGGGCCCGTCAGCCGGCCGGGTGGAGACCAGCAACATCATTGGCCCGGTCGATCCTGCACTGATGTCCCGTGAGCTTTCGGGACTGACAGCTTCACAGCTGCTCGTTGATACCGACAGCGCACAGGTTTTCTGCGCCAGGGCTGCTGAAATTCCGAATATCCTGCGAGAGATCGGTCGTTTGCGTGAGGTCACGTTCCGTGCCGTCGGCGAAGGCACCGGAGAGTCGCTCGATCTTGACGCCTTCGATGACTACTACCGGCACCTTTTCATCTGGAATCCTCAGAAACAGGAGATCGTCGGCGCCTACCGGCTCGGACTCTCGGACGAGATCCTGTTATCGCATGGCAAGCGCGGTTTCTATACCAGCTCGCTGTTCCGCTACTCGAGCCAGTTCCTGAACAGCATCACACCAGCGATCGAACTCGGCCGCTCCTTCATCCGCGAGGAATACCAGAGAAGCTTCTCGCCACTGATGCTGCTCTGGAAAGGCATTGGCCAGTTCGTGGTTCGCCATCCGCAGTACTCCCGGCTCTTCGGCCCGGTTTCGATCAGCAACGACTACCATTCGCTGTCCCAGCAGCTGCTCGTGGATTTCCTGAAATCGAACAGTTTCGACTGGCAGCTGGGCCGTTTCGTGCGGCCGCGCAATGCCTGGAAACCGAAGAACAAGCTTCGCCCGATCTGGAAGAAAACGGAACTCGAGGGCATTCGATCCGTGGAAGGAATCTCGGAACTGGTCTCGGTCATCGAGCAGGACAACAAGGGGATGCCGATTTTGCTGAAGCAGTATCTCAAGCTCGGAGGCCGCATGCTCGGCTTCAATGTCGACAACAACTTCAACGACTGCCTGGACGGGCTCGTGCTCGTCGATCTCTATGATACCGACCAGAAAGTGCTGAGGCGTTATATGGGCAAGGAGGGCGCCTCCGCATTTCTGGCATCGACAGGGGCACGCAAGCTGGCCTGAAAAGCGCCCGTTTCCGGCAGATGGTCGATGTCAATCTCCCGGAAACGGGCTGGCATCCACTGGAGAGAGAAAGAGGCTCCCTCTTCAGGGGAACGCGGGAATCGTTGGCT
>JASFPB010000176.1:0-5449 GCA_050116235.1 Chromatiales bacterium
AGCCGACCGCCGTGGTAAAGACACCGGGCATCTCCCAGAATCTGCGTTCAGCCCCCCAGAAACACCCCATGCCGAAAAGTACCTGCTGCATACCATCGGGAAACGGCGCCTGTGTCGGTGTGCCGAGCACCAGGTGTTTGCCTGTGACAGCCATTGCTGTTTCACGACCGGGGAGAGCTTCCGCCACGGTCGGCATGGCCGTTTTCTTGCCACTGAAGAACATAGTTACCGTCTTGCTGGTTCCGATAGAGGAATCATAGATCGGCTGAGGCTAGAGAACACCGGGTGTTTCAGGGGTATTGAGGCGAAAGAGCTTTTCGATCGGAACAATGAGCGGCAATGCAACGAGGATTCCCAGGCCGTTGGCAAGCATGTCAAGGAGCGAAAATTGCCGGTAGGGAAGCAGGAACTGAACAATTTCGATGGTAACGCCGAAGGTGAACAGCAGCAGCGAGATTCTTACGAGGCCGACCCGCTGTCTGTAGGCGATTGCGCAAAGGAGTGTCAGTGCTGCAAAAGCGAGCGCATGCGCAGCCTTGTCCCACAGCTTCACGGAGGGAAGCTCCTCCTGTGGTGCAATCACGAGCCAGGAGATGACGACCATGCAGAGCCAGAAGAGGCCACTTGCCAACATGCGCAGAGTCATGCGTTTTCCCGTGCGATGGCGCGGTAGCCGATATCCCGGCGACTGTAGGCGTCATCCCAGCCGATGGTGTCGACGACTGCATAGGCCTTCTGCTGTGCTTCGGAGACACTGTTGCCGAGTGCCGTGACACAGAGTACCCGGCCACCGGCCGTCAGCACACTGTCATCTTGCATCCTGGTCCCGGCGTGGAATACCTTGGTGTCCGCGGCAGGCTCCTGCGGCAAGCCGGAGATGGGGTCGCCCGTCCGGTACTCGCCGGGGTAGCCGCCTGCGGCCATGACCACACCGAGAGCACAGCGCTCGTCCCACTCGGTCTTTTCCTCGTCAAGCTTGCCATCGAGGGCCGTAAGACAGTGCACAACGAGGTCCGAGCGCATGCGCAGCATGATTGGCTGGGTCTCCGGATCGCCGAAGCGGCAGTTGTATTCAATCACCTTCGGGGCGCCATCTGCCATGATCATCAGGCCGGCATACAGGAAGCCCGTGTAGGGATGTCCCTCCTTTGCCATACCGCTGATCGTTGGATGGATCACCTCGTCCATGATGCGCTGATAGATCTCGCGAGTGACAACGGGCGCAGGCGAATAGGCCCCCATGCCACCTGTGTTGGGTCCTGTGTCACCGTCCCCGGCTCGCTTGTGGTCCTGGCTGGTCGCCATGGGGAGCGCATGCTTGCCGTCGGCCATGACGATGAAACTTGCTTCCTCGCCGTCGAGGAATTCCTCGATGACAACGCGGTGGCCGGCTTCTCCGAAGGCATTGCCCGAGAGCATATCGCGTACCGCTGCCCTGGCCTCATCAAGGGTCATGGCCACGATGACGCCCTTGCCGGCAGCCAGGCCGTCGGCCTTGACAACGATCGGTGCGCCGACTTCGTCGAGAAACGCGAGTGCTTCGTCAACATCGGTGAAATTGGCATAGGCTGCTGTCGGGATCGCGTGGCGCGCCAGGAAATCCTTCGTGAACGCCTTGGAGCCCTCGAGCTGTGCTGCCCCGCGGGACGGACCGAAGATCTTCAGGCCAGCCGCGAGGAAAGCGTCGACAACGCCTTCCACCAGCGGTGCCTCGGGGCCAACGATGGTCAGCCCGATTTCATTTTTAAGGGCGAAAGCGATCAGCGCCTGGAAGTCACTGATATCGACATCGGCATTCTCGACCGACGGTTCCAGCGCGGTACCGGCATTGCCCGGTGCGACAAAGACGGTGTCAGCGAGCGGTGACTGCGCGGCTTTCCAGGCGAGAGCGTGTTCACGACCGCCCGATCCGATGATCAGGATGTTCATGGTGACTAAAGCCCTGTTGTTGCTTCAATTGAGACTAGTGTACATCTTGTCGGTCACGATGAAAGAGGCTATTCGAGTTCTTCGAGTGTTTCGAGAATGCCTGCACGTACAGCATCCAGTGCCATCTCTATTGCCTCGATGGAACCACTGTCGCTGCCCAGGCCCTGCCACTCCTGTTCCCAGGTGCCGTAGAGTTCATCCGCTGCTGCCTGCAGAGTGGATGGCATGATCATGCTCAGGTCCTGAATAATCATCACCTTGACCCATCCGCTGCGGGGATTCCCCTGGATGCTGTCACGGTCATAGTGCGCAAGATAGCTGATGCGGCGCAATTCGCTGGCATGTAACAACATTTCGAACCCGGCGAAGCGGATATTGCGATTCTGTTCCGTGAGTTCATTGCGCCAGGTGTTGTAGCCAAGGGCTGTCAATGCGACCAGCAGGCTGATGATCGCCAGTGAATGTCGGCGCAACTGCTCAGGAAGCATCGCTGCGCCTGTGTGCCACGGGAACGAGCTCGGGATAGAGCCTGTTCATCGGGATGGAGAGTCCATTATCCTGCACCACACGGGCATGGCTGCGGTTGAGTTCGCGAGCCGAGCTGACGCCGCAGGCATGTGCGATGAGACCGACCTCTTTTGTCATGTTCCTGACGTAATGCGCGACGCGCTCGGCCTTGCCTGGCGGGTGCAGGCCGCGCTGCAGCTTCTCGTTGTGAGTCGTGATGCCGGTAGGGCAGGTGTTCTTGTTGCACTGCAAGGCCTGGATGCATCCAAGGGCGAACATGAAGCCCCGCGCGGAGGCGATGAAATCCGCACCAACGCAGAGCGCCCAGGCAACGTCGGTCGGCGTGACCAGCTTGCCCGAGGCGATCACCCTGATGCGGTCGCGAAGACCATGCGCTGTCAATTCGTCGACGAGCATTGGCAGGCTCTCACGCAACGGGATACCCATGTCATCCATGAGTGACATGGGTGCGGCACCTGTGCCGCCCTCGGCTCCGTCGACTGTGATGAAATCCGGTGCATACCCGGGCCCCAGCGTGTCGATCTCGCCGAACAGCTTTTGTAACCAGCCGGTATCGCTGATAACGGCCTTGAAGCCGACCGGCTTTCCCGTGACCTTGCGAATACGCCTCAGCATTTCGAGCAGGTCGCGGTTTGTCCTGATGTCCGGGTGGCGATTCGGGCTGATGGCATCGACCCCGACCGGGATGCCACGGATGCGCGCGATTTCGGCATTGACCTTGCTGCCGGGCAGGATGCCCCCCTTGCCGGGCTTGGCACCCTGGCTGAGCTTGATCTCGAACATTTTTACGCTGTGATGCGCAGCGATCTCGCGGAGTTTCTCGTCGTTGAGATTACCCTCGAGGTCACGCACACCATTCCTGGCGGTGCCAATCTGGAAAACCAGATCGCAGTTGCCCTCGAGATGCCACGGGGAGAGGCCTCCCTCGCCGGTATTGAGCCAGCAGCGAGCTTTTGCTGCGCCCATCGAGAGGGCGCGAACAGCCGGAATCGAGATAGCGCCATAACTCATACCCGAGATGTTGAAGAGCGACGAGGTCGTGTAGGGATGTTCACAATAACCGCTGCCAATGGTGATGTTGCCAGGTTCGACGGCGTCCTTGCTGAGTGTCGGGAATGGGCAGTTCACGAACATCACGGTGCCTGGAACCTGGAGGTTGCGTGTTGAACCGAAAGCAACGGTATTACTGAGATCCTTGGCGGCCCTGTAGACCCAGGAGCGCTGTGCGCGGTTGAATGGCAGTTCCTCGCGGTCCATGGCGAAGAAGTACTGGCGGAAGAATTCACCAAGGTGCTCGAAGAGATAGCGAAAGCGTCCGATCACCGGGTAATTGCGACGAACCGCATGCTCGGTCTGGGTGACGTCCTTGATGAAGGCGTAGATCACCCACAGCACACCCAGGCCGACAACGAATATGAAGAGCGATGGCAAAAACTGCCAGATCTGCATCAGGATGGAGTTATTTTCAGGCATGGTTCACTCCTGCGGCTCGCCTACCACTATAGACCAGGAAAACGGGGGAATGCTTTCAGACAGAGAGCCGTCAGTTTTCAGTTTCGCATTCCGGGGAGCAAGGGAACATGGCAATCTCGATCTCCTGTCTCTCCCCGGTGCCATCGCCATGTCGGCTTCATCCCGATGAGCGACTTTCGGCATTGCGTTAGCCTGAACAGCCCTCCTCGAGCCCGGGTCCCTGATGCGATTTATTGGTGTTCTTCGTGATGAAACAGGGAAATGGCTGGCTATCTGTGTGCCGTCACGCCACGTTCGCTGTTGAGAAAGAAGGCGGCGATGCGTTCCTCCTCCTCGCTATAGATATTGCCCTCGAGGACGGCAAGCGCCTGGGAGACATTGAGCCCGGAGTGGTAGAGCGTCTGGTAGGTCTTCTTGATCGCCTTGCGCGCCTCGGCAGAAAACCCCCCGCGCCGCAGACCGACACTGTTGAGGCCGACGATGCGTGCCGGGTTGCCGTCTGCGGTGGTATAGGGGGGGATATCCTTGGTGACCTTGGCACAGCCTGCAATCATGACGTAATCACCGATATTGACGAACTGGTGCACAGCAGACAGGCCGGAAACAAAGATCCTGTCACCCATGAAGACATGGCCGGCAAGCACCGCGTTAGAGGCGAAGATATTGTGATTGCCGATGATGACATCGTGGCCGGCATGAAAGCCGCTCATGAAATAGTTGTTGTCACCGATGAGCGTGCCTTCGCTGGTTTTCACGCCGCGGCTGATATTGACGTTCTCCTTAAAGTGATTGTGGTTGCCGATGATCATCGGCTTGCTTTTTTCCGGCGTATAGCCGAGATCCTGTGGCTCGCAACCCAGTGCTGCGCCGTGGCATATCCGGTTGCCTGCGCCCATACGGACCGGGCTGAATATGCGGACACCGCTCTCGATGATACAGTCGGGACCGATCACTGCACCACTCTCGATGATGGAGAAGGGACCAACAGAGACCGAGGGGTCGAGTATGGCTCCTTCCTCGATAATGGCGGTTGGGTGAATGTTGCTCATTGGCTGGTAATAACACTGCTGGACATGGCGTAAACGTATCACAGCCAGGGAAAGTATTGTGCCGAATTCAAATCATGAAAGGGACGCAGGGGGCGCAGAGATCCGCGGAGCACACAAAGACTTCAAAGCTCTGTCATTGCCGGGGAATATAGCGACCGTGGCAATCTCAGGCTTGCAGAGATAATCGGCATTGGGATCGCCACGTCGGCCTGCGGCCTCCTCGCGACGACTGGTCTTTGCTTGTGGTGACGCCGTTATTCGGACACATGGGAACATGCTACGAGTCTTGTTTCCATGCAGACGAGAATCCGGATCAGCGCTTTGCTACTCAGGAATGACGATTCTTGCTGTCAACAGATAAGTCTCCCTGTATCCGAATCTACGCCGGATCCGGGAAGTCTGTAACCTTTGCGTCCTTTTTGGATCTTTGCGGTCTCTGCGTCCTTTCTTTTCCGGTTGCCGGGACTCAG
>JASFPB010000177.1:0-5405 GCA_050116235.1 Chromatiales bacterium
TGTCGCAGAAAGACCAGTGCCTTGTTCGTCAAATCGATCCAGGTCTTCTGCTGCAATCCCTCGGTGGAGGGATAGATGGGCGTCAGTGACTCTTCGACACCGGGCTCGGCACCCTCATCCAGCAGCCTATACTCCGGATGCACGATCTCTGCACTCGCGGGGCCATGCCGGACCTCGCCGAAACAGCGGATGCGCGTGCCGCGCACGAAGCCGTTCTTCTGGCTGTTCGTGAAATAGAAATAACGCAACAGCAGTGAGCCTGTGCCATCACTCACCTGCACCAGCAACGAGCGACGTCTGCCAAAGCGCACCTGCGCATGATCGACACGGGCATCGATCACGACATGGTCGCCCGGACGCGCGCTGCCGATTGGCGTAATGCGCGTGCGATCCTGGTAACGGTACGGCAGGTGGAAAAGGACATCCTGGATCGTGCGAATACCGAGCTGCTCCAGTTTACGGGCGCTGCTCGGACCGACTCCCTTCAGCATGGTGACGGGCATCGCATCGAGCATCTTCCCTGAGCCATCGACGGCCTTGTTCTCATCGCGCATCATGGGCTGCAATCTATCACAATCATGCGGGATAATGACGGCAGCATCTATCCACAGCAACAGCATCCATCATGGCTTACCAGACACTGCTTCAGTACCGCACACGCGGTCGCGGAACGACCAACATCACGCGCGACATCAGCGAGGCTGTTGCGACATCCGGCATCGAATCCGGTCTCTGCCACGTCTTTATCCATCACACCAGTGCGTCGCTGATCCTCTGCGAGAACGCCGACCCGACAGTGCGTTCCGATCTCGAGACCTTCATGGTGCGACTCGTCCCCGATGGCGACCCGATGTTCGAGCACATGGATGAAGGTCCCGATGACATGGCCGCGCATGTGCGCTCGATTCTCACGAAGATGGACCTGACGATCCCTGTTACCAGCGGACGTCCGGCACTCGGCACCTGGCAGGGGATTTACCTCTGGGAGCATCGTCATCACGGGCATCACCGGAAGGTGACGGTCACGGTGACCGAGTGACTTTTTGTCACTGCGTAACGGCTTTGGTTTTGTATCGCTGCGCGATGGATTAATTTTGATGCGCGCATCGGCGCGCAGTCTTCATTTTGAAAGCGGCGGGTGCGCCGCAACACCCTTCTTTCTTTTGCTTACCCAAAAGAAAGAAGGCAAAGAAAAAGGTACCCTGCTACCGCGGCCTTCGGCTATTCTGCGCGTCTTGTCCCTGACAGGCGCTCGCCAACTCGCTGCGCTCAGACACGCCTCGCTTTCTTCCTGTCAGGGACTGCGATGCTCGACGCGTTAGAGGGGGTTTGTCTGTTTCAGGGGTCGGAGTCAATTTGACTCCGACCACGGCGAGTGCGGGTCTGTAGGAGCCGTGCCCTCACGGCGAAGAATCGCCCGCAGTGCGGGCTCCCACAACCTCAATCAAAAATATACGTTCTGTTCTGGTAAACGAGAATATTGTGATTGATGTGATTCCAGATCGCGCGTGCGAAAACGACCTTCTCCAGATCGCGCCCCTTGCGAACAAGATCATCAACCGAGTGCTCGTGGTTCACGCGCACCACGTCCTGCTCGATGATCGGGCCGGCATCGAGTTCGGCAGTGACATAGTGACTCGTCGCGCCGATGATCTTGACGCCACGCTCGAAGGCCGCGTGGTAGGGGCGCGCTCCGGCGAAAGCCGGCAGGAAGGAGTGGTGGATGTTGATGACACGCTGGGGATAGTGGCGCACGAAGTCGTCACTGAGGATCTGCATATAACGCGCCAGCACGATGAAGTCGATCGAGTACTTCTCGAGGAGCTCCAGCTGACGCGCCTCCTGCTCGTGCTTGTGCTCCGGGGTAATCGGGATATGGTAGTAATCAATGCCGAGACGTTCGGCCGCCGGGCGCAGGTCATCGTGGTTGCTGATGATCAGCGGGATCTCGACGCGCCATTCACCAGACTCGTAGCGCGCCAGGATGTCATAGAAGCAGTGCGACTGCTTCGAGACGAACATGGCCATGCGCGGAACCTCGATCGAGAATTCCAGGCACCATTGCATGCCAAAATGCTCACCCACGGCTTCGCGGAAGGCCTCATTGATCTGCTCGGTCTTGAGCAGGAAGCCATCGAGTGTCCAGGCAACACGCATGAAGAAATGCTTCTGGCCCGGATCGACATGCTGGTCAAGCTGGAGAATGTTGCCGTTGTGCTCGAGGATAAAGTCGGTGACCGCATGCACGATGCCGCGCTGGTCATCACAATGGATCAGCAGTATCGCCGCATTGAGAGGCTTCCCCACGCTCAGACCCCGTATTCCGCCTGGTAAGCACGGATCGGTTCGAGCCATGCACGGTGCTCGTCGCTCTCCTCGACAAAAGTGATCAGGTGTTCGAGCCGCGCGATGGCCGCAACCTCGAGTCCCATCTGCTGTTCGACTTCCTGCACCGCCGAGGTTTCTCCCTGGCCGCGTTCCTGGCGATCGAGCGCGATAACAACACCGGCGGGCTTCGCGCCGAGGTCCTCGATGATGCTGACCGATTCACGCACCGAGGTGCCGGCCGAGATGACATCATCAATGATCAGGATACGACCCTCGAGTGGATGACCGACAATCAGACCACCCTCGCCATGATCCTTCACCTCCTTGCGGTTGAAGGCGTAGGCGACATCCATGTTGTGGTTGTCGTACAGCGCCGCGGCTGTGACGGCAGCAAGCGGAATCCCCTTGTAGGCCGGACCGTAGAGCAGGTCGAATTCGATACCGCTGTCGACGATCGCACGGGCATAGAAACGCCCGAGACGCGCCAGGCTTCCGCCGGTATTGAATCGCCCGGTGTTGAAAAAGTAGGGGCTTAGACGCCCGGACTTGAGCGTGAACTCGCCAAAGCGCAGCACCTCTTTCTCGAGGGAAAAATTGAGGAATTCGCGTTGATACTGGTGCATGGATCAGGACAGGAAGCAATGGAATTTGCGCATTGTGAGAGGAGGCATGCCGGGGATCAAGTCTTTTCTCGGTAATTTGCGCCATTCGCTATGATAGGGATGTGAAACAGGGAAATCGTCACCGCCTCCTTTTCATTCTTGTCATCGCCGTCATTATTCTCGCGGCCTGGCTCTCCCTGCCGGCGTTGCTGAGAAGCACCCTGGACAGCAAGCTCGATGAGGCAGGCTATGTGCTTGAAACACTCGACTTGCGATCGACGGGACTGACAGAAACCCGTATTCAAAGGATGCGCGTCACAGCCGAAGACGGAAGTCTATTTGAGATCAACGGGCTGGTCGCAAGCTACACACCTGCTGGTCTCGCGTCAGGCGGCCTTGCCGGGATCAGGGTCGACAGCCTGTTGATACAGCCCTCGTCTCGCAAGCAACCGCTTGCAAAACTGCTGCAGGGGCTTGTCGCCCTCATGGAACAGGAATGGAGAAAACATGTCCCCGTCAGCCACCTCCGGCTCGACGAGATCCGCCTGGTTCTTGCAACGGGCAAAGAAATCGAGGCCGAACTGACTCTGCAAAAGGACCAGCAATCGCTCTGGTCAGTCGTCAATCTCAAGACACAGGAAAAACCCGTTCTGCGTTTTCAACAGGAAGCAGCCGGCAATTGGCAACTGGAGGCGAGCAACCGCGAGGAGAATGCCTTCGCCACCATGACCTTTGAGCGTGGACGGGAATACCCGCTTGCGCTACAGGCCGATACCGACCTGGCCCGGATCCGCCAGTGGTCAATGCTCTTCGGCATCCCCTTTCCCGCACACAATGCCGCCACCAGCGGACTCCTGCGTCTGAAACCAGACGGGGAAGGCCGCCAGGCAACATTCACGCTCTCGGGCTCGGCCTCTGGCATCGATGAACCACAACTGCAGATGGAGCGTGCCGACACGAACCTGAGGGGCACTCTCGGCTGGAGTGAGCACTCTTCCGATCTCTCCATCAGCATGGAAGGCGAACTCTCGATGCGAAATCTCTCCCGTGAACGGATCGACGTCGACCAGCTCGATTTCAGCTTCAGCGGCGATCTCGCCGTTACCGGGGATGGTCTCGCAGGCACTCTTGCACCCGGTCTTGCAATAGATGCCAAAGCCTTCAGTCTTGAAAAACTGCGTACAGAAGATGTCCGGCTGGTTTCAGGAAAGTCCCAGACATTCTCATGGAACAGGCGTGATGGCCACTGGCAGTTCGATCAGGCGAGCTACGACCTTGCCGCAGGCACAATCCGGCTCGGAGAAAGCATCATCCACAACAGCAACTATGCGCTGACGCATGATAGCTGGCAGTATCCACTCGCAGGGCAAACCGGTTTCACTCTTGACGGATCAAGCAGTTCAATCACTGCTGGCACGTTCAAACTCGCGGACATCAGTCAGAAGAATTCGGGTTCGATCACATGGCCGGCTGATGATGAAACACTGGCTCTCGTGATCGATCTCGATGTCAGCGCAGCCGAGATGGATACGGGTGCATTTTCCGCCAAAGAGCTCACCATCAGGGCACCCCTTCTGCTGATGGCTGGCGAGACCCCTGGCGCAAGCCTGTCTGAGGGCGTGGATGTCACTCTGCGTGATCTGACAGCTGGCGAAGCCAGGATGGAAGGTGTCACTCTGCGGTTGCAGAGACAGCTGGATCTGCTGATGCCCTTCGATAGAGAAGTACTGCCCCTGCAGGGAGTCTGGAAGTTACAGCATGGCGCTCTCAGGCACCCGGCATTCGAGCTCGAGCCCGGTATTATCGATCTGGTGTTTGACGAAGCAGACCCCGAGACAGGCGCCATCAGCGGCAACATCGATGCCGGGACTCCGGTTTTCAAGGCGGCAGGCACACAATGGAGCACCAGCGAGGTCATTGGAAGCTTCACACTGTCAACCGATGCCCTGAGGTTCGAGGGAGGGCTTCTGCTCGACAACACGGCCAGCAGGATCAGCTATACGCTGATCCATGAGCCCGAAAGCAACAGTGGACATCTCGCTTTCAGTGCAGCCGAGCAAGAAGTGCAAACACTCTCGGAGCCCCTCCGCGAGCTGGGCGCTCCGCTACCGGCTGAACTGCAGTTGCTGAGCGGCAGTGCAAGCCTTGCCGGAGAAGTCCACTGGCAAGGCGCGCTGGAGAGAATCAGCGCAACACTTCAGCTTGAGAAGACGGGTGGCCGCTATGGAGAAGCCTATTTCTCCGGGCTCGAGAGCAGCTTCGACCTTGCCCTCTATCCGTTGCTATCCGGACAATCGACCAGGTTCAAGGTCGCAGTGATCGATCTGGGCGTCCCGATCACGAATCTCACGGGGCGCATCAGCCTGGAAGCCGAGAAGGGAAAAGAGCCCGTGATTACCCTCAGCAGGCTGAAGGCGGAGATGCTCGAGGGAGACGTCAATGGCAACCGCATCCGGATCGATCTCAACCGTCAGA
>JASFPB010000178.1:0-5396 GCA_050116235.1 Chromatiales bacterium
GGGGGGGATTGCACGCGTCTCGTGACTCTCCGAGAAGACGGAGCGGTGCATGGCGCTGTCTTCGAAGAGACTTCTCTCTCCTTTCTCTCCACGCAACTCGTAGCCCATGCCAAACCAGGTCGTCTGCGGGACTTGCTGTTTCTCCACGGACTGCGCTCTCTCTTCGAACTGCTCGTTCGGGTGAGAGAAATCGAATTCCCCGGCAGCAAGAGCCGGTGGAATGGCGATCAACAGCAGGATGAAGAGTGTGGTTTGCAGCATCTTCCCGGTATGGCATTGAGATTGCCTTGATTATAGTGATCATTTTTTCTACAGCCTATGTCCGGAAGCCGCCAAATTGTTTCAGTCTGTTACGCTTGTACCAATTGCAGGGAAAATGATCTGCCTCAATTCCCTCCGGACTCCGATGGCGCCAGATGGTGTCAAATAGAGATCAGGGCAGCAATACAGCTGCAACAACAGAGATTGTGTACCAGTCGGGTCAAGAAGCATGAATAGCGATGCAGAGAACCCCAGGATCCTCGTCGTTGATGACGACGAGAAAATCCGCACACTTCTGACGAGGTATCTCGAAAACGAGAACTTCGCTGTCAGCGCGGTCGAGGACGGCAAGTCGATGGACGAGAAACTGGAGAGGGAAGAGTTCGATCTCGTGGTGCTGGACCTCATGCTGCCGGGCGAAGACGGGCTCTCGATTGCACGCAGGCTCAAGGCCGGCTCGCCACTCCCGATCATCATGTTGTCGGCACGTGGAGAAGATACCGACAGGATCATCGGCCTTGAAGTGGGTGCAGATGACTACCTCCCCAAGCCATTCAACCCCCGTGAGCTTCTGGCACGGATACGTGCAGTCCTGCGACGACAGGAGACGACCGAAACAACCGAAAAAGCGGCGGATGCAAACCCGGTCTTCAGGTTCGGCGACTACACCATGGACAGCGCAGCACAGAGGCTCCTGCGCGATGACCGGGAGGTGGAACTCACCTCCGGTGAATTTACGCTGCTCGAAACCCTCGCCAGCCATCCGAATCGTGTGCTGAGCCGTGATCAACTCGTTGATCTCATCAAGGGTTATGACCGGTCACCGTTTGACCGCAGCATCGATGTGCGTGTCACGCGTTTGCGACGCAAAATCGAGGACGACCCGTCTCACCCTGTCTACATTCGCACTGTCTGGGGCAAGGGATATCTCTTCACGCCAGAGGGAGACCAGGCAGCACCGTGAGGCTGTCACTGCTCAACAGCCTTTTCGGGCGCACGGCAGTGGTCGTGCTCGCCGCCTTCATCCTCTTTTCCGTGCTGGCTGTTGCCGTATCACGGGAGTACCTGGTTCGGCCGCTGCAGGAGCGCGCTGCCGAGGATTTGTCGGCCCTCATCGTGCTGTCGGCACAGGTCTGGGTCGAGCTTCCGCCCTGGACCCGTCTCGACTACGAGGCGGTTCTGGGCCGTGAACACGCACTCCAGGTCGCCGATGCCAGCGAACCGCTGCCACTGCTTGAGGAAAAGGACCGTTACATCAAGCTGATCGAACATGCCCTGTCGGAGAAAACTCGCAAGCGGGTCAAACTGAAGACAAGCAGCGAGAACCCGGACTGGCGCTGGGCCGACATCGATCTTGGCAGGCAGGTTGTGCGTATCGGCTTTTCCCGGGAGCGGTTGCGCTACGAACTGCCAACGGCCGTCATTGCCATCGTCGCGGCCGGGGCGCTGATCATCTTCCTCACCACGCTGCTGCTCGCGCTGCACATCACGCGCCCCCTGGCGCGCCTGACGCAGGCAGTACAGCAGATCAGCAAGACCGGTCACTACAAACCGCTCGAGGAGAGCGGGCCGCGGGAACTTGCGATCCTCGCACACAGGATCAACAGCGCCGAGCGTGAGATCCAGACACTACTCGACAACCGCACCACGCTGCTTGCCGGCATATCACATGATCTGCGCACACCGCTCACGCGCATGCAGCTGGAGGTAGCCCTGCTCCCGCCTGAAACACCTGAAGAGCAGGTTCACAGTCTCGATAACGAGATCGATGCCATGAACCGCCTGGTCACCCAGACACTCGAACTGGCACGTGGCCTCGGCAAGCGCGAGCAGCCCGACATGCCACTTGCAGATTTTCTCGACCAGCTCGTGGAGCAGCACGCCCGGGATGGAGAACCTGTTACGCTGGACAAGGAAAACGGGTGCACATTCAGGATCCCCTCCCATCCGCTGCGTCGCATCCTCGAGAATCTTATTGGCAATGCCTTGCGCTATTCAGACAATCAGCCCGTTAGCCTCTCTGTCGAGTGTCATGAGGATTCAGCCGTTCTGCGCATCCGCGACCGGGGCCCTGGCATACCGGCAGATCTCAGGAAGAAGGTCTTCACGCCATTCTTTCGTCTCGAAAACTCCCGCAACCCGCAAACCGGTGGAAGCGGTCTTGGCCTCGCAATCACACGGCAGCTTTGCGATTTTTACGGCTGGGACATCCGTCTCGACGAGGCTCCCGGCGGTGGACTCGAGGCAATTCTCAGGCTCACCGCCACTCCTCCGACACAGAAAGAGACAGGTCCACAGGAAACAGCCTGAAACTCTCTTTCCCAGTCGTATGAAGAGATGCATGGCCGAAGTCCCGTCGTGACGCCGGTACAGAGAGACTCCGCTACGACCTGCCGGGTCGATTAAAAAAGGGCACCTCTGGCGCCCTTTCTTTCATACACTGGCAGCAATCACTCAATCGATGAAGCCATCAACATCGAGCGGCGGCATGTCACGACGCTTGCGCATCCAGTTGAGCATCTTGAGTACGCCCTGGCGTCTCACCAGCCAGCGTTCTGCGCGAAACTTGCCCGGATAAACCATGATCGCCAGGCCGGCCATGATGGTCAACAGCCCCTGTCCAGGCAGGAAGAGCATGAGGACACCGGCCAGGAATATCGGCAGCCCGATGATGTTCCTGATGATGGAGCGCGGCATGAGCAACGTATGCCAGCGAATTTCGTGATGGGTGCGGAAATAGTCGACCGGGATCAGGCTCACAAGCCAGGGCATCAGCGCTATCGAGAAAAGGAAAAGCAACAACGACCCCGCACCAATCCAGATAAATACTGACTGATAATCCTCGAGGAAAGCGAGCAGCTGGTCGATCATGCTTCCGGCCGGTTTCTGCCCGAAGGATCAGGCGACCTCTTCGAAAGCTTCTCTCGCAATGGCGAGCGTCTGCTCAATATCTGTTTCCGAATGGGCAATGGAGACGAAGCCTGCCTCGAAGGAAGATGGCGCCATGTACACCCCCCGATCCAGCATGGCGTGGAAAAAGCGCCTGAACTGCTCCTGATTACAGGCAGTTGATTCACTGAAATTCGTCACCACCTCGGCATCGGTAAAGAAGAGACCGAACATGCCGCCGACCTGGTTGACAGCGACGGGCACGCCCGCGGCTTCAGCTTTTTCGCGCAACCCGTTCGTCAGGTGCGCAGTCTTGTGTGTCAGCTCGTCAAAAAAACCGGGGGTCGATATGAGCTCAAGCGTTTTCAGTCCGGCCGTCATGGCGACAGGATTGCCCGACAATGTACCGGCCTGGTAGACAGGGCCGAGTGGCGAGATCTTCTCCATGATCTCGCGCTTGCCTCCGAATGCACCAACCGGCATGCCGCCGCCAATGATCTTGCCGAGTGTGGTGAGGTCAGGGGTGACACCGTAGAGTGCCTGTACACCGCCGAGCGCGACGCGAAAACCCGTCATGACCTCGTCGAAAATCAGAACGGCACCTGACTCGTCGCATACCTCGCGGAGTGTCTCGAGAAAACCCGGCAGCGGCGGAATGCAATTCATGTTTCCGGTAACCGGCTCGACGATGATGCATGCTATCTGCTCTCCGATGCTGGCGAAGGTCTCGCGCACCTGCTCGCTGTCGTTGTAATCCAGGGTAATCGTGTGCTCCGCCAGCGATGCCGGCACGCCGGGTGAAGAGGGTTCACCGAAGGTGAGTGCACCCGAGCCTGCCTTGACGAGCAGCGAGTCCGAATGGCCGTGATAGCAGCCCTCGAATTTGACGATCTTGTCTCGCCCTGTATAACCACGCGCCAGGCGAATCGCACTCATGGTCGCTTCCGTGCCCGAGGAGACCATGCGGACCATCTCGATGGAAGGCATGAGTTCGCACACCCTGTCGGCCATCTGCGTCTCGATTTCTGTCGGCGCGCCGAAAGAAAGCCCTCTGCGCACGACGGTTTCCACGGCCTCGATCACTTCATGGTGCGCATGACCGAGGATCATCGGACCCCAGGATCCGACATAGTCGATGTATTTCTTTCCATCTGCGCCGTAGAGATACGCACCGGCTGCCGATTCGATGAAGACCGGATCTCCGCCGACGCCCTTGAAGGCGCGCACGGGAGAGTTGACGCCGCCCGGGATGTGCTTCTGTGCCGCGGCAAAGAGTTGGCTCGAATCGCTCATGTTGACTACTCCAGAAAAAGGTCGCTGAACTGGCGGGACGCGCCCGCGATATCCGGTTGAGAAAAGACTGCGGTGATCACGGCCAGCATGTCGGCACCGGCTGTAACCAGGGAAGCGCCATTTTGCGGGGTTATGCCGCCTATCGCAACCACGGGCAAAGACAAGGCCTCTTTGGCACGAACGATCAGGTCCGTCGTCGCACGGGGCGCGTCAGGCTTGGTCGGTGAACCGAAAAAGGCACCAAACGCGATGTAGCTGGCACCCGCCCCGGCGGCGGCCTCGGCACGCGCATAGTCGTTGTAGCAACTGACTCCAATGATCGCATCTTCTCCGAGTCGCTCACGGGCGCTTGTGCAGGCCGCATCCTGCCGGCCGACATGAACGCCATCGGCATCAACCGTGGCAGCCAGGTCGACATCGTCATTGACGATAAAAAGAACACCCTTCTCAGCACAGAGCTTCCTGATCGCCGAGGCCTCACGAAGACGCTTCGGCACATCGTTCGTCTTGTCGCGATATTGCACGATGGACGCACCTCCCCGGATCGCGGATGCAACATCCTCGACAGTTGTCTCTGTTGCCGTTATGACATAGAGCCCGGACAGCATGATCATGCCCCCGCGATCCTGCGTGGAATCTTCTGTCCGCGCCCAACCTGCCCGGCCTTTTGCAACGCGTCGTGTGTGAAAGCCTGTGCAAGCCGCAACGCCAGTTTCATCGGCATCTCGCGCGCGAGGAAAGTCGCGATCGCCGAGGCGAGCGTGCAGCCGGAGCCGTGGAATTCTCCGTCGAGACGTTCCCATTCGAACTGCTGTTCACCCTTAGCGTCGAACCAGCGATTGATAACAGTGCCACCCTCGTCATGTCCGCCCGTGACGAGCACCGCATCGGCGCCATGATCAAGCAATGCGGCTGCACATGAGGGTGCATCGCTTTTGCCGGTCAGGCGCTGT
>JASFPB010000179.1:0-5362 GCA_050116235.1 Chromatiales bacterium
GCATGAACCAGGGCGCGCCGCGCAGGCGATTCGCGGACTCGCGCGAGGTCAGTGAATCCGATTTCAAATCAGGATTCACGGAGGAGGGTTTCAAGCGGGCCGTGGACCGCATCAAGGAATACATCCTCGATGGCGACTGCATGCAGGTTGTCGTCTCGCAGCGTCTGAGCATCCCTTTTCATGCACCGCCTCTCGATCTCTACCGCGCACTGCGCGGACTGAATCCGTCGCCCTACATGTACTTTCTGGACCTCGGGGAATTCCAGATCGTCGGTTCATCGCCTGAAATCCTGACACGCCTCGAAGACGGTATTGTCACCGTGCGCCCCATCGCCGGAACGCGTCGTCGTGGCTACAGCGAGGAGGAAGATCAGGCGCTCGAAACCGAACTGCTCGCTGATCCCAAGGAAATTGCCGAGCACCTGATGCTGATTGACCTCGGCAGGAACGATACAGGCCGCGTTGCGAAAATCGGCACAGTCAATCTCACCGACAAGATGGTGATCGAGCGTTATTCGCATGTCATGCATATTGTTTCGAATGTGACCGGTGAACTGAAGGATGGCATGAATGCCATCGATGTGATCCGTGCGACCTTTCCTGCCGGCACGGTCTCCGGCGCTCCCAAGATTCGTGCCATGGAGATCATCGACGAGCTCGAGCCTGTCAAGCGCGGCATCTATTCAGGTGCTATCGGTTATCTCGCCTGGAACGGCAACATGGATACGGCGATTGCCATCCGTACGGCAGTCATCAAGGATGAGACACTTCATATCCAGGCCGGTGCGGGAGTCGTTGCCGACTCGGTGCCTGATCTCGAATGGAAGGAGACCATGAACAAGGGGCGTGCAATTTTCCGTGCTGTTGCGATGGCCGAAGCCGGTCTCGACAAGCTGAAGGAGGAGTGAGCGATGCTGCTGATGATCGACAACTACGACTCCTTCACCTTCAACCTGGTGCAGTACTTCGGTGAACTGGGCGCGGACGTGCACGTCTTCCGTAACGATGAAATCACGGTCGATCAGATTGCCGGACTGAAGCCCGAATATCTCGTCATCTCGCCGGGCCCCTGCACGCCGCTCGAGGCAGGTATCTCGGTCGAGGCAATCGAGCGCTTTGCCGGCGAGATCCCGATTCTCGGTGTCTGCCTCGGTCATCAGTCCATTGGTCAGGCATTTGGTGGCAGGATCGTGCGCGCGCGTGAAGTCATGCATGGCAAAACCTCGTCTGTCTATCATGCCGGCAGCGGTGTCTTCAGTGGCCTGCAGAACCCGTTTGAAGCAACCCGCTACCACTCTCTCGTGATTGAAAAAGAGACCATTCCCGCCTGCCTCGAGATCACTGCCTGGACCCGGGACGAGGAGGGTAATATGGATGAAATCATGGGTGTGCGCCATCGCGAAATGCCGATCCAGGGCGTGCAGTTCCATCCGGAATCGATCCTGACGCAGCATGGCCATGACCTGCTTGAAAACTTCCTGAAACAGACATAAAAACAGCACCAGATGAGCACCCGGCGCCACGGGAGGAGTAGATAAAGATGGAGATGCCAGACGCGATCAACATGGTCCTCAACGAAAAAGACCTTGCCGAGGATGAGATGACCGGGGTAATGCGCACCATCATGACTGGCGGAGCGACACCGGCTCAGATCGGCGGCTTTCTTGTCGGACTGCGTATGAAGGGCGAGACCGTCAACGAAATTACGGCTGCGGCCCGTGTCATGCGGGAACTCGCCGAAAAGGTCGCCACCTGGCCGGATCACCTGGTTGACACCTGCGGAACGGGCGGGGATGCCTCTGGCACTTTCAACATCTCGACCGCCAGCGCCTTTGTCGCGGCGGGTGCCGGTGCACGTGTTGCCAAGCATGGCAATCGCTCGATCTCTTCGAAATCAGGCAGTGCTGATGTCCTTGAGGCCGCGGGTGTGAGGCTCGATATCTCGCCTGGACATGTGAGCCTCTGCCTGGAGCAAGTCGGTATCGGTTTTATGTTTGCACCGGCACATCATGGCGCCATGAAACATGCCATCGGCCCACGCCGCGAAATGGGTGTTCGCACGATTTTCAACGTGCTCGGCCCGCTGACGAATCCGGCCGGTGCGCCGAACCAGGTTCTCGGCGTCTTCTCGAAACAACTCGTGAAGCCCATGGCGCAGGTACTCAAGAAGCTCGGCAGCCAGCATGTCATGGTCGTGCATGCGAAAGACGGACTTGACGAGATCAGTATCAATCGCAAGACATACGTCGCGGAGCTTCTCAAAGGAGATATCCGTGAATACAAAATCCGTCCCGGCGATTTCGGTATGGAGCGCGCTTCGCTCGATACTATCCGCGCCGATAGCGTCGAAGACAGCCTGCGTATCATCAACGAGGTCCTCGACAACCGTCCCGGTCCGGCGCGCGATATCGTCTGCCTCAATGCCGGTGCTGCCATCTACACTGCGGGCGTTGCCGCCTCTCTCGAACAGGGTGTCGCACTGGCCTCGGATTCAATCACCAGCGGCAAGGCAAAAGAGAAGCTCCAGCAGCTTGTCGAGCTGACCCGGAGTTTCGAACAAGCGGAATGAGCAAGATACCCGATATCCTCAAAAAGATCGTCGCGCGCAAGCACGAGGAGATCTCGGAACGCAGCGCCTCGGTGCCCATGGATGATCTTAAAGCCAAGCTCAAGCTCGCCGATGCCCCGCGTGGCTTTGCAGATGCCATCCAGGCGAAGATCGATGCCGGAAAGTCAGGCGTCATCGCCGAAATCAAGCGGGCATCGCCCTCCAAAGGCGTGCTGCGCGGGGATTTCCGTCCAGCCGACATTGCGCGCAGTTATGCGGCCAATGGGGCTGCCTGCCTTTCGGTACTGACCGACATCGATTTTTTTCAGGGCAGTGACGCCTACTTGCAGGAGGCCAGGGCAGCCTGCAGCCTGCCTGTTATCCGCAAGGATTTCATTATCGATCCCTACCAGGTCTACGAGGCGCGTGCGATCAATGCCGACTGTATCCTGCTCATCGTCTCCTGCCTCGAAGACGCGCAGATGCTGGAACTCAACGACCTGGCGCACGAACTCGGCATGGATGTGCTCATCGAGGTGCATGACGCCGCCGAGCTGGAACGTGCACTTGCTGTCAACAACCGTCTCGTGGGAATCAATAACCGCAACCTGCGCACTTTCGAAGTGAGTCTCGAAACCACGCTTTCTCTTCTCGACCGTATCCCCTCGGACCGCATCCTTGTCACCGAGAGCGGTATCCATACACCGGAAGATGTACGACTGATGCGCGAACACGATGTCAATGCATTCCTTGTTGGCGAGGCATTCATGCGCTCCGGGGATCCCGGTATCAAACTCGCCGAGCTCTTTTCCTGATCAGGGGCTACCCGTGCTTGCGCTTTCTGTTCAGAACCTCGAAAAGACCTACAGCAATGGTCATCATGCCCTCAAGGGAATCAATCTCGATGTCGAGGAGGGGGATTTCTTTGCGCTGCTCGGACCGAACGGGGCTGGAAAATCGACTGCAATCGGTATCATCTGTTCCCTTGTCAACAAGAGCGGCGGACGGGTCGAGGTCTTTGGTGATGACCTCGACATGAACCCGATGGCGGTCAAGCGCCATCTCGGGCTGGTGCCGCAGGAGTTCAATTTCAACCAGTGGGAGCCGGTCGAGGAGATCCTGATCAACCAGGCCGGTTACCAGAGCATCCCGCGGAGCAGGGCGCGCAAGCGTGCCGACGAGATGCTCATGCTACTCGGGCTGTGGGACAAGCGTCGCGACCAGGCGCGTGAACTCTCGGGGGGTATGAAACGCCGCATGATGATCGCGCGCGCACTCATGCACGAACCGCGATTGCTGATTCTCGACGAACCAACAGCCGGCGTGGATATCGAGATTCGCCGCTCCATGTGGGAGTTTCTTTCCGAGATCAATGCGCGCGGCACGACTATCATCCTCACGACACACTATCTCGAGGAGGCAGAAAACCTCTGTCGCAATATAGCGATCATCAACGACGGCCGCATCGCCGAGATGAGTACCATGCACAAGTTGCTCTCCCAGCTGCACCAGGAAGTGTACGTGCTCAACCTGGATAAACCGCTCCGGGAGGACCTGCAGGTCGAGGGATACGAGATCGGGCAGCGTGACGAGCAGACGCTCGAGGTGCTCGTCAAAAAGGAACACGGCCTCACGGACCTCTTCGCCAGGCTGGCCGGGAAAGGGATCAGGGTCACGAGCATGCGTAACAAGCAGAACCGGCTCGAACAGCTCTTTCTCGAGAAAACAGCATCGGCGAAAACTGATGCGTAATATCAATATCTGGACACCGTTCCAGACCATTATCGTCAAGGAATACCGGCGCTTTATCCGCATCTGGGGGCAGACTGTCGTTCCGCCTGCCGTGACCATGGCGCTCTATTTCGTCATCTTCGGCCAGCTCATCGGTGAGCGCATCGGTGAGATGGATGGCTTCAAATATATCGACTTCATCGTGCCCGGCCTGATTCTCATGGCGGTCATTACCAATTCCTATGCCAATGTTGTCTCGAGTTTTTTCCAGGCCAAGTACATGCGCAACATCGAGGAATTGTTGACAAGCCCGGTGCCGAACTGGGTGATCCTGGCCGGTTATGTTGGCGGTGGTGTGGCGCGAGGCCTGACAGTCGGATTGCTTGTGACCCTGGTGGCCATTTTCTTTACGGATATCAGGATCCACAGCATAACGGTCTCGCTGGCGGTCTTTATCCTTACCTCGATCCTCTTCTCCCTGGCGGGTTTCATCAATGCCGTCTTTGCCAGGAGCTTCGACGATGTCTCCATTGTGCCGACCTTCGTGCTGACACCATTGACCTACCTCGGGGGGGTCTTCTACTCGATCCAGCTGCTGCCTGAATTCTGGCAAACGGTCTCGCTCGCGAACCCTGTGCTCTACATGGTGAATGCTTTCCGCTATGGCCTGCTCGGGGTTTCGGACATCAGCCTCGCCGTTGCACTCGGAATCATCCTGGGTTTCATCCTGATCCTGGGCGGGTTGAGCCTCTATCTGCTGGATCGGGGGGTAGGGCTGAGAACCTGAGGTGCAACGCCTGCTGTTGCTCATAAATTGTCATTGCGAAGGAGCGCCAGCGACTGTGGCAATCTGAACCCTGAGATCGCCACACCTTGCTGCGCAAGGTTCGCGATGACTGGATTGCGGCGGGTGCGCCGCGGCACCCTGCTTTCTTTTGCTTGCCCAAAAGAAAGTAGGTGTGGATTCAACTTCCTAGTGCAACCACAAGTTCAGTCTTCGTGCCGAAGAATACCTCATAAGGTGTCTTCCACCCGAGCCGTTTTCTCGGACGATGGTTCAGCCTCTCCTCGACAAACTGCAGT
>JASFPB010000180.1:0-5356 GCA_050116235.1 Chromatiales bacterium
ACCGTAGAGTCCGTTGCTGCAGAGGTAGGTTCCGTAGGCATTCGCGATGAAGGGATCGTAGGGCGAGAGTTTCTTGGCACGCGTATAATGCTTGGCTGCGTTCTTCTCATCACCCGACTGCTGCAGTAGCAACCCCATGATGGTGTGCGCCTCGGCATTGCTGTCATCGGCCTTGACTGCCTTTTCCGCGTTCTCGAACGCGGCCGAAGTATTACCCGCTGCAAGATACCCCTTGGCAAGCTCCGTGTATGTGGATGTCGGCCCATCGGGCTGGGTCAGACCGCTCGTGTCACGGTCCTCGGTCGATGTGCAGGCAGTGATCAGAAGGGCCATCACGATGAGAGCGATCGCTCCCCGACTGAACGATACAGACTTCTTGTTCATCTTCCGGCTCCTTGGCGCATGTTGCGCAGCTGGCGTTTGCTTTTATCTCTGACTTTACCGACAAGCTGGCCACAGGCGGCATCGATATCATCACCACGGGTCTTGCGTGTCGTGGCAATCAGTCCGGCACGCTTCAGACGCATTCGAAAGGCCTCCACCCGCTCCGGGGAAGACGAGCGGTAAAGGCTGCCCGGAAACGGATTGAATGGAATCAGGTTGATCTTTGAAGGCACACCCTCGAGCAGGCGGATGAGGGCTTTGGCATGCCTGTCAGTATCGTTCACCCCATCGAGCATGACATATTCCCATGTAATTTTGCGGCGCCTGTCGCCGGCAATGAAAGCCTTGCAGGCCGGGATCAGCATTTCCAGCGGGTATTTGCGGTTGATTGGCACAAGCTCGTCGCGCAGGCCGTTATCCGGCGCATGCAGGGAAACCGCAAGGGAAGCATTACTGACTTCCCCGAGTTTCTTGAGGGCCGGGACAATACCGGATGTACTCAGCGTGACGCGATACTTCGAAAGCTTGTAGGCAAGATCATCCTGCATGATGTCCATCGCAGCAACCACGGCATCGAAATTGGCGAGCGGCTCGCCCATGCCCATCATCACGACATTCGTCAGCGGCTGGTCTTCGCCAAGCTCGGCAGCAGCAATCCACACCTGTCCGATGATCTCCGCCGTAGACAGATTGCGATTGAATCCCTGCTGCGCGGTGGAACAGAAAGAACAGTCAAGTGCGCAACCAACCTGTGATGAGACGCAGAGAGTTCCCCTGCCTTCTTCGGGAATATAGACAGTCTCGATCCGCTGGCCATCCTCGAGCTCCAGAATCCACTTGGTGGTGCCATCGAATGAGGGTTGCTCGAAGACGATCTCGGGCGCCTTGATCACCGCTGTCTCCTCGAGCTGGTGGCGCAGCTTTTTTGCAAGATCAGTCATGCCGTCAAAGCTGTCCGCACCATGCTTGTGAATCCACTTGAAGAGATTACGGCCCTGGAATGGCTTGTACCCGAGATCCGCGACAAGGGCTTCCATGCCCTGGCGGTCAAGGTTCAGCAGATTGAGCTTGCTGTCGGTCACGTTACGATATCAGCGCGTGCGCTCGCAAACACCTTCGGGAAAAAAGAAGGCGATTTCGACGGCGGCTGTCTCCGGCGCATCGGAGCCATGTACAGCATTCTCGTCGACAGTAGTGGCGAAATCGGCGCGAATCGTTCCCGGGGCAGCTTCCTGCGGATTGGTAGCACCCATGAGTTCACGGTTGCGCGCAATGGCGTTCTCACCTTCCAGCACCTGCACCACCACCGGACCCGAGGTCATGAAATCAACCAGGTCCTGGTAAAAGGGACGCTCCTTGTGAACGGCATAGAATTCGCCCGCCTGTTCAGGCGTCAGGTGCAGCATTCTGGACGCGACAATTTTCAGGCCACCCTTTTCAAAACGGCTATAGATGTCGCCGATGACGTTCTTGGCGACAGCATCAGGCTTGATGATTGAAAGGGTACGTTCGATAGCCATGCAATAAACTCCGGTTGGTTAACTAGGGATATCATGAAATAAAACAGGCAAAGTGTAATGCCCAGCGCTGCGCCCGGCAATGGAAAATGGCCTTTTTCGGGGAGCAGGCGTCCGTCAGTAAGCAGCTTCCGGGCAAGCTTCAGCGCAAGGCATCTGCACGGGACTGCGCCGCACCGGCACCTGCCACGTCACCCGAGGCGCGCCTGGCATCCGCAATGATGAGGTAGTTACTCCGCTTGAGGCTGCTGTCGGAACCTGCCAGGGTATTGGACTTCGAGGCGAGCTCTGCCGCGAGAGAGTAATTCTGTTGCTGCAACCTGACCTGGGCGAGCCGGTTCCACAACAGCGGGTGGCGTGATTCGATCCGCAGAGCACGTTCAAGCGTCGATGCTGCACCGTCAAGGTCACCGGCGCGACGCTGGTTCTCGGCTTTATCGAGCAGGGAGGAGGCTGCATTCCCCATCGGTTTCGTGGACGCCGCCGGTGCAGTTGAGGCATAGGCGACCTGCGCTCCGGGGGCAGATTGTGCAGCAGCCGGTTCACTAGTCGCCATCTCGGCCCTTGGCGCACGGGTGGGAGCATCCGGTATTCCTCTATCGATCGCATCAGGATCATAGGCTATTCCTGCAGACCCTCCCGTCTCCAGCTGCGGTTCCTCGACCGCTGAGACCTGCGCACCGGTTGTTGCCGAGGTACCGCGGTTATAAACAGGTGCAGGGGGGCCGTTGCGTGTCGTGGTACCGGCACAGCCGGCGAGAAAAACCACGGTGAGGCCCATGAAAATTAGCGTTCTTGTCTTCACTGAAAAATGCTCCTCAAAAAGCCGCCGAGTCCACCTTCATCGTCACCGGATGACTCTTTTTTACCACCCTTGGCATTACCCCAGGCGTTGTTTTCAAAATCGGGATGCCCCTGGGAATCCCTGAATCTGCCGGAATCCTGCCTTGCATCGTTAGCAAACATATCCTCGATGGGATCGCCGGTACAGGGCGATACTTCGAGCGGAGTATAACCCTTCAAAAATGGCTTGCTCAGCGCCTCGCCGCATGCAGGACCGGCCAGCATGCCATTGAACGGATCGACCATGGCAAGTTCGATCGTTTCTGGCGGGATCAGCTCGAGCGGTTCCGGCTTCAGCGGCTTCATGATGTCTCCCCAGACACGCAAGGCGCCACTGGATCCTGTCAGACCGGCAGACTTGTTATCGTCACGTCCGACCCATACGACGGTGACATAATTACCCGAGAAGCCTGCAAACCAGCTGTCCCTGAGATTATCCGTGGTCCCGGTTTTACCGGCGAGGTTGAGCGATGCAGGCAATGCACTTTTGAGGTAGGTCGCGGTTCCGGAATTGACGACCTCCTGCATGGCTCTGCTGACGAGATAGACCGGCCCCTCGGGAATGGTCCGCTTGACTGTCAGCGGATAACGCTGCAATGGCTCGCCCTGATGATTCATGACCTCGCGGATGGCGCGCAGAGGCGTTCTGTATCCACCTGAGGCGATGCTCTGGTAGATTTGCGTGACCTCGAGTGGCGTCATGTTGAGCGCACCAAGCAGCAACGACGGCAGCTCCTGGGGTTGCTCGCTCATCCCAAGCGCGTGCAGGGTGCTGATCACTTTATCGATTCCGACGTCGAGTCCCAACCGGACGGTCGCGAGGTTGTAGGACTTGGCAAGCGCACGTTCCAGTGGCACATCACCATGTTCCTTCTTGTCATAGTTATGCGGAGACCAGCGCTTGCCAGAACCGCTCTCGAGGACCAGCTCCCGGTCTTCAAGCAGTGTTGTCAGTGCATATCTCCAGGGTTCCTGCAGGGCCGCCAGATAGACCGCCGGCTTGACGAGGGATCCGATCTGTCGGGTGGCATCAAGCGCCCTGTTGAATCCTTCGTAGGCAGCTTCCCTTCCACCGATTACTGCCAGCACCTCGCCATCGAGCGGCGTTGCAATGACGGCGCCGACCTCGAGCTTGCCCGCTGGCAGGCGTCTCCGCTTTTCGAGTTCCGTCAGGCGCTCGACCACGTTCGCCTCGGCCATGTTCTGGACCCATGGGTCCATCGTCGTGAAGATACGAAGTCCTTCGGAGTTGAGATCCTCGGCCTGGTAATCACGATCAAGCTGCCGTTTGACCAGATCCATGAATGCCGGGTAACGACCGCCTCCACTGCGTTTTTTGCGTTTGACGACACCGAGCGGTCGCTGCCTGGCCGCGTTGGCCTGACTCTCGCTGATAATGCCCTGCTGACCGAGTATGTCCAGCACGAGGTTGCGGCGCTCCATGGCCTCCGCCGGATGGCGTCTCGGGTTGTAGTCCGACGGGGCCTTGATCATGCCGACGAGCAGGGCAATCTGTTCAATCCGGAGTTCATTCACCGGCACACCGAAAAAGAAGTCACTCGCCAGTCCGAAACCGTGAATGCCGCGATTGCCATCCTGGCCGAGATAGATCTCGTTGGCGTAGGCCGCAAGGATCTCCTGCTTGCTGTAGTGATATTCCAGAATGAGCGCAATGTGGGCTTCCCTGAGCTTGCGCTTGATACGGCGCTCGCGCGTCAGGTAGAGGTTCTTGACGAGCTGCTGGGTGATGGTACTCCCACCCTCTGTGCGCCCCTTGAAGAGCGTATTGAAGAGTGCGCGCAAGGTGCCGCGTGGATCGACGCCAAGATGACTGTAGAAACGCCTGTCCTCGATAGCGAGCAGCGTCTGCTCAAGCATTTTCGGGATCTGGTTGTAACCGAGGATGATCCGGTCCTCATTGTGGCTCGGGTAGATGCTGCCAATCTCCAGTGGCTCGAACCTGACGAGATCGACCTCTGTGCCACTCCTGCGTTCCCTGAGGGATACAACCCTGTCCCCCTCGAAGCGCACGTCAAGAGAGCGGGCCGGCTCCTGACCGTCCCAGAAGGTAAAGGGACGACTGTTGACGAAAAGGCGGTTGCCATTTTGCGTCCATGTGCCCGTCCTGTCAGCCTGCGGCTCCTCGCGGTAGCCAAGCATTTGAAGCTCGGACCTGAGTCGGTCGCTGGATACAGGGGCACCGGCGTAGAGTTCAAGGGAGCGGGCATACACGCGCGCAGGCACAGCCCATCGCTTGCCCTCGAATTTCTCGGTGACCATGCTGGAAACATGCACCGTGTAGATAGCGAGGGGTATCGAAGCGATGATAAGAAGAATCAGCAAGTACTTGATAAAACGCACAAAAAAAGGCGATTTACGCCTTCGCTTAGCTGATTTCCGGACCTTTTTCCGTTTGCCTCTGGTTGCCATGCTCTCTGTGATAGCCGCAGCTTGCTGATTGGACCCTTGCCCGATCAGTCAGGGAAGGCGTTGCTGGTCAGACATTATCCACGATTCTTCGTTCAATCACCATATTCTTGCCACCGGGTCCCGTCGAACAGACGTCTGCGCTTTTCGTCCACTTCGCGCATCAGGCAGCCGGTTTGCGCCCT
>JASFPB010000181.1:0-5341 GCA_050116235.1 Chromatiales bacterium
AAAGGCTTTTCAGGATGTTTCGCAGCCTCAGAGCAGCACGCGTTCAATGCCGCCCTGCGCGGCCTTGTCGAGAAAGCGCTGTTGCCATCCCTCGCCGAGCAACTGGCGAGCCATCTCGACGACGATATAGTCGGTCTTGAGCCCCGTCTCGTCCGCGTACTTGGCGAGCCCCTGCTGACAGGCCGGGCAGGAGGTCAGGAGCTTTGTCTCCGAGTCATCTGCGCGCTCCTTGCCGGTCATGGCCCTGATGCCTCCGAGCAGCTCCTCGCTCTTGCGGAAGCGCAGCTGGCTGGCGATGTCCGGGCGTGCCGTGCCGAGCGTGCCCGACTCGCCGCAGCAGCGATCCGACAGTTCCACGCGGCTGCCGGTCAGCTCCTTTGCAACCTTGAGCGGGTTGTGCGTTTTCATCGGCGAGTGGCAGGGATCGTGGTAGAGATACTGCCGGCCGGTTGCGCCGTCGAGCCTGACACCCTTCTCGAGCAGATACTCGTGAATATCGAGCAGGCGGCAGCCCGGGAAGATGCGTTCGAACTCGTATTTCAGCAGCTGGTCCATGCAGGTACCGCAGGAGACCACGACGGTGCTGATGTCGAGATAGTTGAGTGTATTGGCGATGCGGTGAAAGAGTACGCGGTTCTCGGTCGTGATCTGTGTACCCCGCTCTTCCATCCCGGCCGCGTTTTGCGGATAGCCGCAGCAGAGGTAGCTTGGGGGCAGCACTGTCTGTGCACCTGTTTCGGCGAGCATGGCGATGGTTGCAAGGCCGATATCTGAAAAGAGGCGCTCGGAGCCGCACCCCGGGAAATAGAAGACAGCATCACCGTTTTTCGGCTTGTCCGGGTTGCGAATGATCGGTACCTGCGTCTTGTCCTCGAGCCGGAGTATCTCGCGAAAGCTGCGCTTCGGCAGCTCGACGCGGATCGGACGACGCACGAGCTCGACGACCTGCTCTTTCATTGCCGGCCGTTCGACGGTCGCGTCCGGCAGTTTGGGCTTCAGCAACCCGAGGGTTTTCGCCACCCGATGACCGAGGTTGAGTCCGGCGAAGCCCCACTGCGCGAGCACTTTGCGGTAGAGATGCACACTGCGTGCATTGGTCGTGTTGAGGAACGCCATGGCGGCCTTCGTCGCCGGTGTGCTTTTCTTTTGACCCCGTTCGACAAGAATCTTGCGCATGCGCATGGTGACATCGCCGAAGTCGATGTTGACCGGGCAGGGATTGAGGCACTTGTGACAGATGGTGCAGTGATCGGCCACGTCGTTCATGTCGTCGAAGTGGCGCAAGGAGAGACCGCGACGCGTCTGCTCCTCGTAGAGGAAGGCCTCGATGATGAGGCCGGTTGCGAGAATCTTGTTGCGCGGCGAGTAGAGCAGGTTGGCGCGTGGCACATGCGTCATGCAGACAGGCTTGCACTTGCCGCAACGCAGGCAGTGCTTGACGTCATCGTTGAGTGCGCCGAGCTCGCTCGCCTCGAGGATGATGGCTTCCTGCTGCAGCAGCCGCAGTGAGGGCGTGTAGGCCGAGCCGAGACCCGACCCGGGCATGAGCTTGCCACGGTTGAAGTGATGTTCGGGATCGACGCTGTTCTTGTAGGCGACAAACTGCTCGAGCTTGTCGGCATCGAGGTACTGGATCTTGGTCAGGCCGACACCGTGCTCGCCCGAAATGACGCCGTCGAGCCTGGTTGCGAGCTGCATGACCTCATCGACGATATGGTCGGCCTCCTGCAACATGCGGTAATTCGACGAGTGCACAGGGATGTTGGTATGCACGTTGCCATCGCCGGCATGCATGTGCAGCGCCACGAAGAGACGCTCGTCACGGATCTCGGCATGGATGGCGTCGAGCTTCTCCCGCACCGGCTTGAGATCCTGGCCTGTAAAGATCTCCTTCATGCGCGCGACCACCTCGTCGCGGTAGGAGTGGCGCAGATCACGCCGCAGCAGCATGTTCACAAGCCTGTCGCCGGGACGAATCAGGTCCTGTTCCCTGTCTGTCAGCAGCTCGAGGCGCGTCTCGGCAGCCAGGTCGAGATCGTTGAGAATGGTTTCCCACCGCTGCAGCGACTGCTTGACGGCTTCGATCGCCGTGGCCTGCTTTTTCCCGAGGATCGCCGTGTTCTCTTCGGAATCCTCGTACGCCTCGATATGCCACAGTTCCGGCATGTCGCCCTGGAGATACTCCAGAACGGCACGCTTGATTGCGAGCTTGTTCCTGATCGACTGCACGATGTTGATGCGCTCGATGCCTTCGCTGTACTCGGCGAGACGTTCGAGCGGGATGACGACATCCTCGTTGATCTTGAAGGCGTTCGTGTGTGCCGAGATGGCCGCTGTACGTGCACGGTCGAGCCAGAAGCGGCGGCGCGCCTCGGGGCTCACGGCGATGAAGCCCTCTGCATCGCGTGCATTCGCCAGCGCCACGATAGCGTCCGCAGCCCCGGCGACAGCAGCCTCGTCGTCACTGACGAGGTCGGCGATGAGCACCATCTTCGGCCGCTCGCTGCGCGACGCCTTGGTCGCATATTTGACCGCTTTCACATAGCGCTCGTCGAGATGCTCGAGGCCGGACATCTGCACGCCATCCTGTGAGTCGACATAGTCGCGGATCTCGACGATGGCCGGCACGGCGCGCGACAGGTCGTTACCGAAAAATTCGAGGCACAGGGTGCGCACATGGTCCGGCATGCGGTGCAGGATGAAGCGTGCCGAGGTGATGAGCCCGTCGCAGCCCTCTTTTTGCACGCCGGGCAGGCCCGACAGGAACTTGTCGGTGACATCCTTGCCGAGTCCGGTCTTGCGGAATGCCCGGCCCGGGATCTCGAGCTGCTCGCTTCTGAGAATCTCGCTGCCCTCAGGACTGCGCCAGGTCAGTACGAAGGAGACCATCTCCTGCTGGTGAATCTTGCCGAGGTTGTGGTTGATGCGCTCCACATCGAGCCACTCGCCCTGCGGCGTCACCATGCGCCAGGAGGCGAGGTTGTCGAGAGTCGTGCCCCAGAGCACGGCCTTCTTGCCGCCGGCGTTCATCGCGATGTTGCCGCCGATGGTCGAGGCATCCTGCGATGTCGGGTCGACCGCGAATGCCAGGCCATGCCGGCCTGCCAGCTCCGAGACACGGCGCGTTACCACGCCCGCGCCCGTGTGCACCGTCGCTACCTTGCCCTCGACACCGGGCAGCTGCATGGTCTCGACACCGGATAGCGTTTCGAGCTTTTCTGTATTGATGACAGCCGAATGGGCATCGAGCGGCACAGCCGAACCCGTGTAGCCGGTACCGCCGCCACGCGGGATGATTGTCAGACCGCAGTCGATACAGGCGGAGACGACTGGTGCAATCTCCTCCTCGGTATCCGGCGAGATCACGACGAATGGCAACTCGACACGCCAGTCCGTTGCGTCCGTCGCGTGCGAGACGCGCGCCAGTCCGCCAAAATCGATGTTGTCCCTGCGCGTGATGGCAGAGAGCGTCCGCTCGACTTTCCTGCGCAGCGCATCGTTGCTCTCGTAACAACTCGAGAAACGGCTCACCGCATCGCGCGCGAACTCCAGCAGGCGAACGGCCTTGTCGTTGCCCTGGGTGCGCTTCTCGAATTGATCGAGGCGATGATGCAGTGCCCCGATGAGTTGCTCGCGGCGCTGGCGATCGAGCTGCAGGTCATCGAGCAGGTAGGGATTGCGCGAGATGACCCACATGTCGCCGAGTACCTCGAACAACATGCGCGCAGAGCGTCCTGTGCCGCGCGATTCACGCAACTCCTCGTGCAGGCGCCAGCCCTCCTCGCCGATGAAACGCAGGAAGATTTCGCGGTCGGAGAAGGAGGTGTAGTTGTAAGGTATCTCGCGGATACGGCTGGCTTCGGTCATCAGGCACGCGCCGTGGCAACAGGAACGCAGATTCTAACGGATTCTGCAGCGCAGCAAAACGCAGGCCCGGACGCAATATGTCCAGCTGGGGCTGCTCCAGGAGCGGGATCGGGCGCGGAGCCTCGGCTCCGTGCGACCATTTGCCTGTAATACCGTATAGAATGTAGGTAGATCTATAAGAAAGAGAGAGCCCGTTCTTTCTGGAAGACCGGGTTTCATAAGGAGGAGTGATGAAAGCCGTATTTCTCGATTTCAAAAGCGTCGACAGGGATGACCTCGACCTGACTGCACTGCACCAGAGTCACAGCGACTGGACCCTGCACGATGAAACCTTTCACGACGAGACGGCAGAGCGCATCAACCGCGCCGAGGTCGTTGTCACCAACAAGGTCCCGATCAATCGTTACCTGATCGAGAACAGTCCGCATCTCAAGCTGATTTGTGTCGCTGCCACGGGTACGAATAACATCGATCTCCAGGCGGCGAAAGAGAACGGCGTGACGGTCACCAATGTGACTGCCTATGGCACGCCGTCGGTCGTGCAGCATGTCTTCGCACTGATGTTTGCACTCGCAACCCGTCTGCAGGACTACAGCAGACTGGTTGCCGATGGTGCCTGGCAGAAGAGCCCCCAGTTCTGCCTGCTCGATTATCCCATCACCGAACTGGCCGGAAAGACGCTTGGTGTCATCGGGTACGGTGAGCTCGGCCGGGGTGTTGCGGCGGCCGCAACGGCGTTCGGAATCAAGGTCGTCGTCGCACAACATGCCGATACACCTATGGAGGGAAGAATTCCCCTCGATGAAGTGCTGGCTGTCTCGGATGTCATCACGCTGCACCTGCCATTGACGCGCGAAACGAAGGATCTCATTGATGCGCGGGCCTTCTCGCTCATGAAGCCCACGGCGCTCCTGATCAATGCGGCGCGTGGCGGTATCGTGGACGAACAGGCGCTTGTTGATGCCTTGCGCGAGGGACGCATCGGTGGGGCGGGTATCGACGTTCTCACGCAGGAGCCGCCCGTCGATGGCAACCCCCTGCTGGCACCAGACATCCCGAACCTCATCGTCACACCGCACATCGCCTGGGCAAGCCGCGAGTCACGCCAGCGTTTACTCGACGATGTCGCCCACACTGTCGCAGAGTGGTACACAGGGCAAATCCGCAACCAGGTGATCTGAATCCCGGGAGGAGCAAGGCATGAACCCGAACGACGGCAAGCTGACACTGGTCATCGGTAACAGGAACTACTCCAGCTGGTCCTTGCGAGTCTGGATCTGGATGCGCCAGCGTGGCCTCGTCTTCGACGTCGTGCGCGTGCCGCTGTTCGAGGAGCAGACTGACGCGCTGTTGCAGGGCTATTTTTCCGGTAACAAGGTTCCCGTGCTGCAGCATGGAGAGCGTGTCATCTGGGATTCACTCGCCATCCTCGAGTACCTCAACGAAACCTTTCCGCACACGAAGGGGTGGCCCG
>JASFPB010000182.1:0-5321 GCA_050116235.1 Chromatiales bacterium
TGACAGATATTTGATTTCGTCCATGCGGTCAGCCAGCAGCACGATGGCGCTCTCGAGCCGGTCCAGCCGATCAAGGATTTCGTCGAGCTCCTCGTCGACGAGTTCGTCGTGATTGAGTTCGACAATATTGCTCATGCTGGCAAGAAGAGTGAGGGTCGGGGACGTTTCGACAAGTTGCCCTGGCATGCGGAAAGACCTCTGGCACAAACTTCAGGGGCATGAGAATCAGTACAGGCAGTCGGCTTGAAAGGCATTTCTCTCTCCATCACTTGTATGAACATAGGAGAATTATTACCTATATTCCTGATTCTGCTGTAAGAAGCTTGTCACTTGTAGAGGCAGATTGACAACAGGGTGTGAAATTTCGGTGATGCGGCATTGATATTCCAATTGGCCAGATACCTGCAGGTGCCGGCTTCTGTTCAAACCAAGGCTCTCCGGCCATTGGAGGCTCGAAATGGCCATCTTTCTTCTGTTCTGGTTTATCTGGTCAAAAAAAAGCCCCGCAATCATGCGGGGCCAGTGGTGCTTGGTTTGCTCTCATCAAGGTAGACATTCGATAAGAGTGAGTTAAATTTAGCGAACATTCATCGCTTTTTCAATGCTCTGTATGAAAAAACTTGAAAATTTCTCTTTAAAAAATCGTAACCTGTTGAATTATAATAAAATGACCGGTCGAAAAAATTGCGGTCATTCATGCAGATTCTGCGGTTTTGGCAATAACATCTGCTTTTCGCAGCTGTTTCCATGCCTAGTTTGAGACATCTGCCAACCCGGATATTGCTTACATAAGTAAAATCCCTTACTAAACTGACCCATTTGGCACGCTGAGTCAAGTGATTGGCGCATGTTGTCAAGCGGCAGCGTCGCAATCTGCTGAACAATAGAACCCGAACTTATCGGGAAAGGAGGGGGGAGATCTCAACCCCTCCGGACTGCGGAGAGACGATGAAAAGAGTGACACTTTTCCTGGCAATGCTCACTGTATCGACTGCTGCCATCGGCAATGATCCGACGAAACTGTATGCAGGCGCACTCGAAAACATTGAGAAGACGCATGCAGTGATACAAGCCATGCAGGCTCCTGCCACGGCCTGTGTTGCCGAACTCGAGAAGGGTGTGAGTATCGAGAAGTCAGCATCATGCGCGGTTTTTCTCAGGATTTCAGAAGAGAGTCTGGAGCAGACCCGTTCTGCGATGACCGAACTTCAGGACGCCTGCGACAACATGCAGCGCCTTTTCGATGACAGGTCCCTTGCGGACCGATGTGGCATGCTGACGCGGGATTCAGATGCGTTATTCGCCGACCTCGATCGCATTCGCCACAGCAACGCGCAGTGACAGCGTCCCTGATTGGTTCTATGCTGCAGATAGAGCAGGATCGCGACTGTTTATTCCTTTGACCCAAAGACCGGGAGCATCATGACGAGAGCAAGCTACATGAAACGGAATTTTCCTGTCTGCTTGATCGAGTTCTGCTTTTCCGGGAGTGGGGTTTGATGAAGAGGGAGCAGAGACAAGAGGGGACAGGAAACAGGACGCTCTGCCCATCAGGCCCGGCCCTGATATTTCTGCTCCTGCTTTTACTACATGGCAGCCTCGCGGCCGAAGATGTCGTCAAACCTGATGAGACGCCGGAACTCGAGGAGATCCTCTACATAACCCGCCAGTCCGAGCAACCGGAAGGTGTCCTCATGCATACCCGTGAATACGATGAGAGCGCTTTCTACTGGGTGGCGCCGCGGCTTGAGTACTATGTTTCATTGTTACGCGAGGCTCACCGGTCATTGCCGCTTGTCATCCTCTCCCATGGTGACGAGATGGCGGCTCTCACAAGGGCGAACATCACCAGGTACCCGGAAGTCCACGAGCGTATCCGGAAACTTGTGGAAACCTATGGCGTGGATTTTCAGGTCTGCGGCAGATTCGCCGCGATCAACAACCTCGACGAAAGCGATTTTCCGGATTTTGTACACATGATCCCTTCTGCACCAACAGCACTCGCAGACTACAGGGATCTCGGTTATGAACTCATCAGTATTGAATTAACCTGGTGAATCTTGGCAGACAAGTCCCCACGCGAAGCGACCGGGGGCTGCATGCATGGCATGCGGACGTTCAGCATCAACAGCCGATCGTAAAATCCCTGTTGAGAACAAAATCGAAAAGCTCTTTGGCGTGTTGGTGCCCGCTGTCTGCAGCTTTCCATAACCACTCGAGTGCCATGACCTCATTCTCGCCGTTCATGGTTCCGACGCCATCGAGGTACATCACGCCAAGCTGGAACTGTGCCTCGACCAGCCCCTCCTCGGCAGCCTTCTTGCAGTATTCGAAGGCTATGAATTCATCCTGATCGACGCCTTTTCCGGAGAGGTAGAGTGCGCTGAGGTAGTAGAGCGCCTTCGGGTTGGTCGTGTCTGCATGGCTCGTGAAGACGGTATAGGCTTGCTTGAACTCCCCGTTTTCGTAGGCCGCGATGCCTTCGGCAATGTGCGATCCGAAGGCGGCTTGCGCGACCATTGAGAGCGCGGCGCCGGCCGTCAGTTGCCAAAGAGTCTTTCTAGATGCCATTGCAGATCTCCTTGTCCTGTTTTCGGTACCAGAGCACACTGCTATTGCCGCGCTGCTCTGAGGCCAGCGGGAAATACCAGGATCGGGGTTCTCTGTCCTGCCGGAGATGCAGATGCAGTGTCAGGCAAACGGCATTTCGGTCAAGTGCCTGCAGGCTGTGCAGGTTTCCGGTGTATGGCAGGATGACGGCAGCATCACCACTCTCCAGAATTTCTCCGGAGTGCCGGACAAGTTCCACGAAACCATTGCCCTCGTGGCAACCGGTGATGTCGTACCTGGGAGCATGGATACGGCCCTCGATGACATGGAGAAGACTGAGCATTCCTGGGTGGTCGTGAACCGGGATGCGGGACTCGGGATGGATGCCAAGCAGCGAAAGGGCCTCATTCCTGTTGTTCTGGAGCTCACGGGAATAGACCGGGCGTGTGGCTGACGGGGAGAATGACCTGGCTGTTTCACACGCCTCTCTGAAAGAGGAAAGCAGTGAAAGGGATGCTTCCAGATTGCGTGCTTGTCCGGCCACTCGCTCGATGAGGTTGTCCAGGCAAAAATCCGGTCTCCGGGAGGAATCGGTATTCTCGCCAGGTTCGAGCAGCAGGTTCCGTGCGCTTGTGATTTCCTGATGGTCCAGGCCAGGCATTTTCAGAACCCCTCAATTAAACAAGGTCGCGAGGAGGCGGCATCTTCCGAGTTTTGTCCACTAAATATAGACCAGTGTGATCTCATGTCCATTAATGCAGAGCTGGCTTCACGGTTGCTGAGTTGATGCAAATAGCAGGCCAACTGATTGATGAAAAGTCTTCCAACTGCGATTTCAGTAGCTTGCAAAGTGCTCCCCGAAATAGTCTGAATTTGCCTGGTCCCAAACAGGTGCATGTCAGGCCGGAGATATCACAAAATCAGGGCATGGTGGATGCGACCTGGTGCCATTATGCTATGCAGAAATATCCATCAGGGAGTTGTTCCATTGTTTCCCGGAAACAGGCGGCAGGGTCCGCGGCGCTGGCAGCCTTACCAGCTTCACACTGCTCGCGCTATTCCGCTCATGACGCGGCTCGGGCTTCTGTTTAACGGCTTTTACAGCCTCTTCGGCTGGTTTTTCTTCGGTTTTGGCATGCTCTTCGTCTGGGTGTTTGGCGGCAGCGCTTATCTGCACGACATGGCGTTTTTCAGCGGTGAGTTGCAGACCGTGCAGGGGCGAATTTCACATGTTCGACAGACCCGCCTCGAGATCAACGAAAACCCGGTCTACGAATATTATTACAGGTTCGATACAGCCGACCGGCAACATCAGGGGAGTTCAGATGGCTACCGGGGCCATTACAGTGAGGGTGACCTGGCCACCATTGAATATGCTCAGGGTGATCCGGGTCATTCGCGCATCGTCGGCATGGATCTCGGACTTGGTGGTTGGCCTTTCTTCTTTGCGCTCATCTTTCCGCTCGTCGGTGCGGGGTTTATCTACGCCAGCCTGCGCAAGGGGGTGAAAGGAATCCGTCTGCTTTCGGAGGGGAACCTGACCGACGGGCGGTTTCTCTCCCGTGAGGCGACCTCGACACGGATCAACAACAGGACTGTCTACAGCTTTCTGTTTGAGTTCGAGGCCAGCGATGGCCGGGCTTACCAGGTACGCGGGAGAAGCCATCAGCCGGAACGGTTTGCCGGTGAAACCCGATCCGGTCATGGCAACAGAAGGGACGCAGAGGAGGAGATATTCGAACCACTTCTCTACAACCCCGGGAATCCTGTAGACGCTCTCCTGCTCGATGACCTGCCGGGCTCACCGCGAATCAGTGGCGACGGACAAGTGCACCTGACCGGAGTGCACCGGTTTGGTTTGCTGCTGCCTGCTGCGGTGATTATCGGCAACCTTCTATGGATGCTGCATGTTCTGGAGGTTCTCTGACAGGCATCGGCATTCCCGTGCCTGTATCATTGCAGCCTCGCTAACAGTTATCACGCATGAAATCGACGGCACATGGAGACCCTGGCAACACTTTTCGCATCGATTGACTACCGCGACCCGGTCTGGATTGCTGTCGCCTATTTTCTTGGTTTTGTTGTCTGGCAGATAGGGCTGCCTCCGCTGGTCGGATTCCTGATCGCCGGCTTCCTGCTCAACATGCTGGGGGCCTCAGGCGGTGATTTTCTCAACGAGATGGCGGATCTCGGCGTCACCCTCCTGCTGTTCACCATCGGTCTGAAGCTCAATATCCGGCAACTGTTGCGGGCCGAGGTCTGGGGAGTTGCTACGGCGCACATGGGCGCCGTCACCATTGGCATTGCCGCACTGCTCCTGCTTCTTTCCGGTACAGCGATACCACTCATCGGCGGGCTCTCTGCACCAACAGCCCTGCTTCTCGGCTTTGCTTTTTCATTCTCGAGTACGGTCTTCGCCGTGAAGGTATTCGAGGAGAAAGGCGGCATGGGCTCGCATTACGGGCGTGTCGCCATCGGCGTCCTCATCGTCCAGGATATCGCCGCTGTGGTCTTCCTGGCTGTATCCATGGCAAAGATCCCTTCGCCCTGGGCCGCCGCCATTATTGCCGCTCTAATTCTTTCCAAGCCACTGCTCGTCATACTGCTGAAGCGCGCCGGTCATGGCGAGCTCCTGATTCTCTATGGGCTGGTGCTCGCGCTTGGAGGGTCGGCTCTTTTTGAATTCGTGAGCCTGAAGGGGGATCTTGGCGCGCTCTTCTTCGGCGTCCTGCTCGCACAGCATCCCAAGGCGGCCGAATTGGCCAAGTCAC
>JASFPB010000183.1:0-5271 GCA_050116235.1 Chromatiales bacterium
CTTTTGCTTGTGGGAGGAGTCTTTAGCTAGATGCTAAACGGGTTTGATTTTGAATCGCTTCGCGATGATGAATTTAAATGCGCGTGTCGACGCGCAAGCGAGTGACTTTTGTTTCGGCAA
This sequence comes from Chromatiales bacterium, assembly GCA_050116235.1. Classification (GTDB taxonomy): domain Bacteria; phylum Pseudomonadota; class Gammaproteobacteria; order Chromatiales; family Chromatiaceae; genus Sva-25. The sequence goes on from JASFPB010000183.1 coordinate 121, forward strand.
AAGTCACCAAAACCATTCGCTCCGACGCACAACCCTGCGGGTTCCCTCGCGTACTCAGGCAAACAGGCGAGGCCGTAAACTCGCTACGCTCATACATACGGCCTCTTGTTTCCTGTTTGCCTTGCGCCGCTCGGTTGCGCGCAAGTCGCAGTGGTGGACTGTTTTCTTACCGTTGTCTTTTCTTGTCATCGCGAACCTTGCGTAGCAAGGTGTGGCGATCTCAAAGTCTGGATTGCCACTGGCGCTGGCGCTCCTTCGCAGTGATACTGTTTAAATATCAACAAACATTGATTTGGCCGACAAAGGTTCCCTTCTTACGCGTCGAGCATTGCGGTCCCAGACAGGAAACAAGCGAGGCGTGTCTGAGCGAAGCGAGTTGACGATCGCCTGTCAGGGACAAGACGCGCAGAGCAGTCGCAGGACGCGTTAGCAGGGTGCCTTTTTCTTTGCCTTCTTTCTTTTGGGCAAGCAAAGACTAAATTCGCTGGGAGCGAATTTGAACGACGGCGAAGCCGTCGGCCCAAAGCGCGAAACACAGGGATGTGTTTCGTAAAGAAGGGTGCTGCGGCGCACCCGCCGCTTTCAAATAAAAGTGCGCGCCGACGCGCGCATCAAATTGATCATCGCGAAGCGATTCAGATTAAAGAATCACGGATAAAAAATCAGATCGGTAACACTTCCTGGTTATACCCCTGCTCCCGCAAAACCTTCTGCAGGCGACGCAAGGCATCGATCTGGATCTGCCGGACACGTTCACGTGTCACGCCAAGATCACGGGCAACCTCCTCGAGGGTCGAGACTTCATAACCATGCAGGCCAAAACGGCGCTCGATTACGATGCGCTGCTTGTCGGTGAGCTGCCCGAGCCACTCCTCGACATGATTCCTGATATCACCCTCGAGCAGAGACTCTTCAGGGTCATGGCCGTTGACATCCTCGATGGTATCGAGCAGGGGACGTTCGGTTTCGCGGCCGTAGGGAACATCGACGGATGTAGAATGTTCACTGAGCTCGAGCAGGCGCCGGACCTCGGACATGGGCTTGCCGGTCTCGTTTGCGATCTCGCGGACCGTCGGTTCATGATCGAGCTTCTGTGCCAGTGAGCGCGCTGCACGCAGACAGATATTCACCTCTTTGACGACGTGAACCGGCAGGCGAATGGTGCGTGTCTGGTTCATGAGCGCACGCTCTATCGTCTGGCGTATCCACCAGGTCGCGTACGTGGAGAAGCGGAACCCGCGTTCGGGATCGAACTTTTCCACCGCGCGCAGCAGGCCGAGGTTGCCCTCCTCGATGAGATCCAGCAGTGGCATACCCCGATTGAGATAACGTCGCGCGATCTTCACGACAAGGCGCAGGTTGCAGACAATCATCCTCCGACGCGCCTCCTCATCTCCCTTGTGTGCACGACGGGTGAGGTCTACTTCTTCTTCAGCGGTCAGCAGCGTGGAAGCACCGATCTCGTTGAGGTACATGCGGGTTGCATCGAGCTCTGCCCGGTCGTTGGCTGGAACCGAGGTCAACTGCTCGATATCATCCCCCTCCCCGCTCTCCTCTTTTTGATCCTTGACCTCGTCGCCGATCTCCTCCCCGTCATCAGGAACAAGGTCATCATCACTTGTTGCATCGTCTTCTGTAGCGCTCACCTGTATCCTCCATAATCTTGATTTGAACCGCAGCTAGCAGGTTCAGGGCAGGTATTTCATGGGATCAACAGGCTTGCCGCTCCTGCGTATCTCGAAATGCAGAAGGGATTTGCCTTTCAACTGCCCCATGGTACCTATCACTGCACCACGCTTGATCTTGTCACCTTCCTTGACGAATCGTTTCTGGTTATGGCCGTAGGCGCTGAGGAATGTACGGTTATGCTTGATGATGATCAGCTGGCCATACCCGACCAGACCATCGCCACTGTACACAACCTCGCCATCCCCTGCGGCCGTGATCTGTGTCCCTGTTTTTCCAGCAATTTTGATGCCACGCCGTGCCGGGTCGGAAGGAGCGAATTTCTGCGTGATCTTGCCCTCAACCGGCCATTGCCATTCCAGACCTTCGGCTTTTTTGGTTTTTTTCGTGGTAACTGGTTGCGTGGTTTGTTTTTTCTTCCGGGTGTCAGCAGCTGGCACTGCTGCTTCGACCTTCTTTTCATCACTATACCGCGAATCTGGCGGGACTGGCGTGACAATTTCGTTCTTCTCACCGGAGGAGTGGAGTTTGAGTGATTGTCCCGATGAAATCGTGTAAGGCGGCTGCAAGCTGTTCCAGGCAATCAGGTCACCGACCTCGACACCCTGGCTTCGGGAAATGCTGTAAAGCGTGTCGCCGGGGCGAACGCGGTAGTTCGCCTCACTTTTCCTGCTAGCGCTGGCTGCAGGACTCTCCGTGACAGCTATCTCCGGTTCGGGAACAGGAGCGACACTTTTCGGCTGGCGCGTTGAAACTACTTCGCTCCTGTTACCAGGGGGGCCACCCGAGCGACTCTCGACCGGTGCTTTCCAGTTATTGCTGCATGCTGCAAGCAGGAGTGTCAGGATGATGGAGACGAGATGTGCTTTTCTCATACTGGTCAATCGAGTTTCGACAGGATGATCGCGATACCGACCAGGACGACAAGGCCCCACCCGATGTAATCGACATATTGCCGCAGCCGGTGCTCCATCGCCTCGCCTCCCCATGACATGAGCCAGGCGACAAGAAAAAACCGTGCGCCACGCCCGATGAACGAGGCAAGCACGAACGGCAGAAAGGCCATGGAGATAGCGCCAGCGGTGATCGTGAATATCTTGTAGGGAATCGGAGAAAAACCGGCAAGGAAGATCGCCCAGAATCCCCAGTTTGCGAACCATTCCTGTGCGGCGATGTACTTGTCGCTGTATCCCCACTGCTGGATCAGAGGCTCGATGAGATCGATGGCGAAGATACCGATGAGATAGCCGGCAACACCCCCGATCACCGACGTCACGGTCGTCAGGAGAGCATAGTGGAAAGCCCGGTCCGGGCGAGCCATGCTCATGGGAGCAAGCATGACATCTGGAGGAATTGGAAAAAACGAGGACTCTGCGAAACTCAGGCCACCGAGATAGACGGGTGCATGACGATGACGGGACCATCCCAGAACCTTTTCATAGAGCCCTCCGAAGAGCGACATCAGATCACCCCGCCAAGCATCGGAACGAAGGTAACCCGTTCAAGGAACTCCTTGTCATAACCCTCCTCGGTGCGCGTCACACGAATCAGGATCTGCTCTTCCCTGTTGCCGATTGGCATGACCATGACACCGCCGATGCGCAGCTGCTCGACGAGGGCGCGCGGGATGCCTTCCGGTGCTGCCGTCACGATAATGCCATCGAATGGCGCATATTCAGGCATTCCCATACCGCCATCACTGTGTTTTGCGCGAATGTTGCGCAGATTGAGTTCCCTGAAACGCTGTCGCGCGAGGTCGCTGAGCGCCCTGATGCGCTCGACTGTGTAGACGCGCCTGACGAGTCGTGACAGGACAGCTGCCTGGTAGCCGGAACCGGTTCCGACTTCGAGAACCTCCTCCATGGGGCTGGTCTCGAGCAATGCCTCGGTCATTCTTGCAACGATGTAGGGCTGGGAAATCGTCTGGCCATGACTGATCGGCAGTGAAGAGTCCTCGTATGCGCGATGCGCCAGTGCCTCTTCGATGAAGAGGTGTCGCGGTACCTCGCGAATAACGCTGAGCACACGCATGTCCCGGATGCCCTGTTCGCGAAGGCGGTCGATGAGGCGATCACGCGTGCGTTGCGAGGTCATGCCTATACCGGCATGCTGGTTGATCATCACGACAGATCCTCGAGCCAGCTTGCCGTCGCCGGGACCTCGGCATGATGTGTCAGGTCAATTTTCAGCGGAGTCACTGAAATATAACCGTTGCGCAACGCATGAAAATCGGTACCCTCGCCGGCATCCTGTTCTGCACCAGGCGGCCCGACCCAGTAGATCGGGTGGCCACGGGGATCTGTAGCCTTGAAGACCGGTTCCGCCTTGTGCCGATGACCAAGGCGCGTACCGCGAAATCCCTTGATGGCGTCCCATGGCAGATCTGGCACATTGACATTGAGGATGGTATCTCTCGAGAGTTTCTGGGTGAGAAGCCCCTCAACCAGCACTTTCGCAGCGCGCGCCGCAGTGTCGAGATGCTCCGGGGCAAAAGAATCGATCGAGATCGCCAGCGCAGGCAAGCCGAGAAAGCGCCCCTCGGTAGCCGCCGCGACGGTACCTGAATAGAGGACGTCGTCGCCGAGATTCGGTCCATGGTTGATTCCGGAAACGACCATGTCCGGCTCCTCTTCAAGCAGCCCTGTTATCGCCAGGTGTACACAATCAGTGGGCGTGCCATTCACACTGATGTAACCGTTGGTCTGCTGCGTCGCGCGGATCGGATACTCGAGTGTCAATGAATTGGACGCCCCGCTGCGATCCCTGTCAGGCGCCACGACAGTGACTTCAGCAATGGCTGACAGCGCTCCGGCAAGGCACTCGATACCATCTGACTGGAAACCGTCGTCGTTACTGATGAGAATCTGCATATGGTGGTGGAGAGGGAATCGCTTCCTGTATATTTATGGCTGTCAAATATACTGGAAATGCAGCGACAGGGCACCCCATGAGCGGCTCAAACGGCAATGAGAATGAAGAAGAGGGCAAGGATGATCTTGCCGAATTTCTCAGGGAGATGGCCGATGTCGAGCCTTTGAAAAAAAAGACAGCCGAACCCTGGAAAAAACGGCTGCGCCCCGAACCCCTTCCCAAAGTAGCAGATGACGACGAGGATGATTTTGCTGACAGGAATATCGAAACGCCCGCATTTCTCGAATTCCGGCGCGACGGAATCCAGCATCGCACCTACAACGATCTCAGGCGCGGAATTATCGAGCCCGAGGCGACACTCGACCTGCATGGCCTGCGCGTTCTCGAGGCACGCAAGGCACTGGCGGGATTCCTGGGCCAGAGCACGGCACGCGGGCGCCGGTGTGTACGCATTATCCATGGCAAGGGACGGGGATCCTCGGAACAGCCCATTCTGAAACAGAAAATCAACCAGTGGCTGCCGCAACGACCTGAAGTGCTGGCCTTCACCTCTGCACCTCGCTGGGATGGTGGCACCGGGGCTGTCTATGTGCT
>JASFPB010000184.1:0-5261 GCA_050116235.1 Chromatiales bacterium
ACTCGTGCCGATCAGCTCGGCGACGATCAGGTAGGTCCATGCCCAGCCCAGCAGGATACGCATATCGCGATAAAGATCAGGCAGGATGCCCGGGATAACAACACGGAACAGGAGCGACTTGTTTTTCGCACCCAGGGTTTGCGCTGCCTCAAGCAATGCGGGGTCAAGCTTGCGGGTGGTATTGGATACCACCAGTACCTGCTGGAAGAAGGTACCAATGAAGATGATCGCAATTTTGGGCGCGTCGTGAATGCCCAGAATGGCCACTGCCAGGGCACCAAAGGCCGGTGCCGGCAGGTAACGAAAGAACTCTATAAAGGGCTCGAACAGGCGAGAGAAGAAATCGTAGGTGCCTGCGAGTATGCCCAGGGGCACACCGAATAATGATGACAGAAAAAAGCCCCAGAAGATGACCTGGATACTGTTCCAAAGGCTCTCGTGCAACCACTTCTCGGTGCGTCGCTTTGGCTCTGTGGTAAAGGCTGTATAAAAGGCTACAGCAACTTCATGCGGAGCCGGCAAATAGATCGGGTTCGCCGGATCCCCCTGTGGCAGGGCCTCATCTTTTTGACTGTGGGCAAGGCTCTCTTTTTCGAACAACTCCCTGTCGACAAGCATGCCTTCCTTGAAATAGGTCACGGCACCCGGATCGGTAATCTCGACCTTGGGGTGCCATAACCAGGGCACATAACTGATCAGGCTCCAGAGCAGGAGGGGCATCACGAAACTCAACACCGTCACGAAGAATCGGGACCTGGGTCTGAGTTCCTTGCGTACCGCAAACCACTGCATGCTTGATGTACTCATGCGCCATCCTTACTCTGTCGCCCCGTCTGGACTACATCTCGCTCATCAGAGAAGGATCGATGTAGGAACTGACATCCTGAGGCTCGTCGTAAACCTTGTTGGCCACGTTAAAGTCGTCAGAAATCTTTGAAGAACCGTAGATAGAGGTGAAGCCATCTCCCTCGACCATGAACTTCATGGCTTCTTCCAGGGTCAGGATGTTGGTACCGTTGATGAACGACTTGTACTCTGCAGGATCAAGACCAACACGGGAAGCCATGATCTTCACGGCATCATCGCTCGTCGCAGGATCTTTCAGGTAGTCCACCGCGCGATACCAGACCTTGATGACTTTCTTCCAGTCATCGCGACGCGCAGCCAGGCTTTCCGGTGATACGCATAACAGGTCATAGATGAGACCGGGCTCATTCGCACTGGTATAGATAGCCGTCGAGCCAGGTACCAGGTTCAATGCCTGGCCGGAGCTTGGCTGCCATGCCACGACGGCATCGACCTCACCTGAAGCCAGCACCTGCGGCGTTTCATTGGTAGGGACGTTAACCAGCTCAACATCGGCCTCGGTCATGCCTGCCTTTTCCAGCGCATTGAGCAGCAGGAGGTGACCCACAAAACCGATTTCTACGCCAACCTTCTTGCCCTTGAGTTGCTCGATCGAACTGATACCAGGGCCGGCAATGACCATGTCGTTACCATTGCTGTAATCGTTCATCAGGATCATGACGCTCTTTGCCCCAGTCGCACCGGTCACCAGGGCATCGCCATTGGTCATCCCGACGCCATCCAGCTTGCCCGCAGCAAAGGCATCCATGGAGGCCACGTAGTCGAACCATTCAAATACGACGTCAACGCCTTCCTCCTTGAACCACTCTTTTTCAATGGCGATTTCCCAGGCCACCCATCCAGGCCAGTCGCTGTAGCCGATCTTCAGTGGCTCGGCTGCCTGTGCCATTGAACTCATCATGAGCCCGGCGGCCAAGCCGGCAAATAAACGCTTTAGTACTCTCTTCATGCTGGGCCTCTTGGTATTACGATTCGAGAAATTGTTATTACTGTCCAAGCAAGCCCCGTGCCAAACAGAGAATGACCGCAGAATTGAGTAGTTCATAAACAACCGGCCGCAAAGACGAAGAGAAATTACATGATCATGCCGCCCTGCTTTGGTGCACCAGCAAGTCATGAAATGCATTTCTGCACCGATGCGCTGCCAGAAGGCGTGAATTGTCGATGCATCGCTGGCATCAGAGTTGCTTGACTATTTGCCTGATTCAATCGACAGGCAGCTTTTTCATGGATCTCAGGCTATTCAAAACACTGTGGGGGCACAGCGGTGACTTTCAGTCCGCCACAACCCTCGCGCTGCGCGCAGGTTTCCATGGCATAGAAGGACCAGCGCCGGGTGACACTGAAAAGGCACGCGAGAACCGGAGGCTGCTGTCTGAGACAGGGCTTGGCTATATCGCCGAGATCACCACCGCGGGCACCTACGTGCCAGACCGGCATGCTACCCTGGATGATCATCTCGAATCCCTGAAACGGAAGCTCGACCAGAGCCTGGTGATGTGCCCTGAATTTATTACCTGCCTGGGTGGCTGTGATGCCTGGTCTGAGGAACTAAGCCTTGAATTTTTCGGACGCGCGATGGAAATTGCGCAGAGCAATGACATTGTCATCAGTTTTGAAACGCATCGGGGACGTTCTTTTTTCAACCCCTGGACTACGCAACGCATTGTCGAGAAATTGCCCGAAATTAAACTTACCTGCGATTTCAGCCACTGGTGCGTGGTGTGTGAGCGCCTCATCGATAGCGAGATCGGCGTCATCGAGGCAATCGCACCGCACGCACATCATATCCATGCACGGGTCGGTTATGACCAGGGACCACAAGTCCCTCATCCTGGGGCACCCGAATACCGGGGCGCCCTTCGGGCACATCAGCAGTGGTGGGAGACCATCTGGGAAAGTCAGTTAACACGGAGTTATGCGGCCACAACCATGACACCCGAATTTGGTCCTGACGGTTACCTGCACGAGGCGCCGTTTAGCCGGGAACCTGTTGGCGAGCTATGGCAGATGAATCAGTGGATGGCTACAGAGGAGCAGAGGCATTTCAACGACTTCATTCGGGCTTTCCCGGTTCAGCAAGAGGCGACCTGAGCGCCGCCACTGCCTGCCTTTCGGCCACCTCCTCCCGGAAACCCTCGAGTATGGCCGCCGCAATGACCAGCAAGGCGCCCGCAATTTCAACCAGCGACAGGGACTGGCTCAGGATAATGACTGCCGAGATGACGGCCACGACCAGTTCCATCACGATGATGATTGAGGCACGGCCTGCTTCCAGGTGGGTCACACCCCACTGGGTGCCAAGGGTGATCAACATCAGCCAGACAATGCCGTAGAAAGCGGCATAGGCCAGCACGGAGAAGTCTGCTGGCCAGGCCACGTCGGTGATGACCAACAGGTATGCTCCCATCAGGATAACCACACCCAGAAACATTGCGGCGACCTTGCTGCCCAGCGGCAAATCCTGCGAGGCACGAAACACGATGTTATTCATGGCGAACGCAAAACCTGAGCCGATCGCCATCAGGTCCAGCCAGCCCGGTGGGGTATTGAAGATCTGGAATCCACCCAGGATGAGAAAACCGCCGCTGATCGCAGCAGCCAGGGCGATACCTCGCACGAGATCGATCTTCTCCCCGAGAAAGATCCGTCCACCCAGCACGCTCCAGATGGGCAACAGGTAAAACAGAATCATGACGCGCACCACGTCGCCATAAAACAGGGCATTCTGAAAGAGCAGATTGGCCAGCCCGCCAAACAGGGCGATCAGGGCCAGGTATCCAAAGTGCCCCGGCCAGGAACGGCGTTCCCGAAACATCACCGGGACCAGAACAGTGACCGCACTGAGGAAAATAAAAAAGACCATGGGAGGTCCACTCAGTCCCTGAGACTCGAAATACTGTAGCGGCAGCCATGTCAGTCCCCAGCCAACAGAACTGATCATTAGCACCCAGACGGGTAATGAGAGTCGTTTCATGCAGGTGGCTTACTCGTAATAATCCGGGAAGGGGCGACAGTTTTTATAAAAATGCATGTCATGGTTTGGCCAGATAATCGCACCCGTCTCATTGGCAAGCTGCTTGAGTTTGCGAATGCTCTCAAGAGCCATGTCTTCCCGCTCTTCCCAGCAAAGACCGGGAGCGACCTCGTCGACCAGGTTCTCTTCCAGATCCGCTGCATCCCCCGCCAGCAGGATGGGGGCACCCCTGGGCAGCTCGATCAGCATGGACATGTGACCCGCCGTATGGCCCGGGGACTCGATAGCCCGAACGCCTTCTACGAGGTCATATTCCTCTGACTTTGCACGCCAGCGATAATCGCCGGCAAAATCATCCTGAAAATAAGCTTCATCAGCCTGTCCACGTGCCGCACATAACTCCTGTTCATGCACGTGAATCTCGGCATGTGCCATGTCACACAAGCCGCCGCCATGATCAAAATGCAGGTGCCCCACGAAGACCAGGTCGACATCCACGGGTTGCAAACCCAGTTCCGCCAGTCGGCTGGGCAATCTCTGCTCCTCGGTCATCTCGGGCGGGCCAAACGGGAAAGCCTCGTTCTCGTAATACTGTTGTTTCAGGTCAGGGTTGCTGATCTTGCTGTAGTCACAGCCAACATCGTAGAGAATGCGCCCATTGGTTGTTTCGATGAGATAGGCGAGTATTGGCGCCTCGATGATCGTCCCTGCGCCCCGACCTCGCGTCGAGAGGGTTTTCTCATACTTGTGGGTACCCGTGAGCAGTGGCCAGAATTTTTTCACCTGTGTCATCGCTATATCCTAATGGGCCGTGAGGAAGGAGACACCATCCACACCTACAAAGGTCCTGCCCTTATCCTGAATTACCGGCTCATCCGGCTCGTCGGCGTTTAGCACGCGACGTACCCGATAACGGTGATACGAGCTCAGCAGGTTCTCAAAAGGCAGCATCTGGCTGTGATCGTTGCCATAGAGCTCTGCATGAAAGGACGGCAGGTGGTACCAGGGAACTGTTGGCCGCTCGTGGTGGGCGTTGTGATATCCGAAATTGAGAACCAGCAGGTTCAGCCGGGGAAAACGAGTGGAGAGCAGGTTGCTGAAGGTATTGCGGTGCTCGTAGGCGCGATCAAATTGTTTTGCCTCAGGTCCGCGTTCCTGCTCCAGAGTCTCGAAAACCTCGAATGTATGCTGATGGGTATCCATAAACCGCATGACGTGCATAAACAGCATGTAGGCAATCGGGTAGAAGAGAAGCACCTGCCAGGAGATGCTGGCCAGCAAGACGAAGAACGCCATTCGACTGATCAGCACCAGCACGACCCTGCGCCGTTGATGCCGCCTGTTCTCCAGGGTAAAAGGCAGGATCAGTACCAGGCTATGCATCATGATGTCCACCGCCGGGATATAGGCCCACTCC
>JASFPB010000185.1:0-5237 GCA_050116235.1 Chromatiales bacterium
TCGGGATGGGATCACGCCCGAGAAGGTCGGCCAGCGCGATGATGGTTTCTTCGCCGCCGGGAGCGCACTTGTTGATGTCGTCCTCGCCGGCTGCGATCGCATCGGCGTAGGGGCGGCAGCCCGGATGGCCGCATTGGCCGCACTGTGTTTGTGGCAACAGCGAATCGATCTGGTCCGCAACAGGGTCGCCCTCGATGTGAAATTTCACGGCTGCATAGCCGAGCAGCAGCCCGAAGAGCAGTGCAAGGATCGTGATTGTCAGGATGGCGCTCAACATGCGATCAGTAGCTTACGAGACCAGCGAAACCCATGAAGGCCATCGACATGAGGCCGGCCGTGATGAGCGCGATGGCATTGCCTTCGAAAACCTCTGGCACATCGGCAACAGCGACACGTTCCCGAATCGCAGCGAAGAGCACCAGTACCAGTGAGAAGCCGACAGCCGCGCCGAAGCCGTAAAGTGCAGATTCGATGAAGCCATGGTCCTGCTGTGTATTGAGCAGCGCAACACCCAGAACGGCGCAGTTGGTCGTGATCAGAGGGAGAAAAATACCCAGCACACGGTAGAGCAGCGGGCTGGTCTTGTGCATGACGGTCTCGGTGAACTGCACGACGACAGCGATAACAAGGATGAAAGCGATCGTTCGCAGGTACTCGAGGCCGAGCGGAATGAGAATGTATTCGTTGACAAGGTAGGAGCAGACCGAGGAGAGCGTAAGCACGAAGGTGGTCGCAAGTCCCATGCCCGTTGCTGTCTCGAGCTTGCGCGAGACGCCCATGAACGGACAGAGGCCAAGAAACTTCGACAGGACGAAGTTATTGACCAGGATGGTGCTGACGAGAATGAGGGCGAACTCGGTCATCGCAGCCTAGTTCGGGTTATCGTGGAAAATGTAGGAGGTGGAATAGTCGCTGAACTCGAAGTAGACCTTCTTCTCTCCATCATCAGCGACGCCGTTCAGATTGGAATCGATGATGCCGTAGCCGAAGCGGTAGGAACGCGGGATGCCGTCACTCGTGCCAAGTGCCGTGCTGAGCTTGTCAATTTCGAGGAAGCGTTTGACGAGCTTGTCACCTGCGTAGACTTCGAGAACGCCATCGGTACCTGTCCAGTTCTGGACGGCACGACCGAACTTGTTCTGGGTCTCCTGCGTGCATCCTGTGATGGCGAGCGCCAGCACAGAAACCGGAATCAGTCTGTTCATCATTTTACTCGCATGCCTGGTTGTGCACCCTCGTCGGGGTTCAGTATGAAAAGGTCCTTCCCGCCGGGACCGGCCGCGAGCACCATGCCCTCGGAGAGACCGAAACGCATCTTGCGCGGCGCAAGGTTGGCGACCATGACGGTCAGCTTACCTTCGAGATCTTCGGGTGCATAGGCCGACTTGATACCTGCGAAGACGTTGCGGGTTTCGCCCCCGAGATCCAGTGTGAGTTGCAAGAGCTTGTCGGCCCCCTCGACATGCTCTGCTTTGGCAATTCTGGCGATCCGCAGGTCGAGTTTTACAAAATCATCAAACTGGATGGTATCGCTGATCGGGTCCTCTGCAAGCGGGCCGGTGTTGATGGCTGTTTCACCGGTTTTAGCGGTGGCCTCGAGATCCTCTTTCGAGTCTTCGACCATCGCCTCGATCTGTTTGGGGTCGACACGTGTCATGAGCGGCGTGAATTTTCCGATGACATGACCGTGCAGCGGAGTCTTTGCGTCGTCCCATCGCAATGGGTCAATCTGCAGAAAGGATTCCGCGGCCTCGATGGTCGCCGGCAGCACGGGCTTGAGATAGCAGGCAATAACACGAAAGAGGTTGAGCCCCATGCTGCAAATCTGCTGCAGCTCGTCATCCCTCCCTTGCTCTTTTGCAATCACCCAGGGCTGCTTCTCGTCAATGTACTGGTTGGCCTTGTCGGCCAGGGCCATGATGCTGCGCATGGCGCGTGCATACTCACGCTTCTCGAACTGCTCCGCGATCTCGTCACCCGCATGCTTGAAGTCGTTCCACAGGGTCGGCTCGGCGAGAGTATCCGAGAGCCTGCCATCGAAGCGCTTCGTGATGAAGCCTGCACAGCGGCTGGCGATGTTGACGAACTTGCCGACAAGGTCTGCATTGACGCGCTGCGCAAAGTCCTCGAGATTCAGGTCGATGTCGTCCACGCCTGATCCAAGCTTGCCGGCGAAGTAGTAACGCAGGTATTCGGGATTCAGGTGCCTGAGGTAGGTGTCCGCCTTGATGAAGGTGCCGCGCGATTTCGACATCTTCTGGCCGTCGACGGTGAGAAAGCCATGGATGAAGACGTTCGTCGGCACGCGGAATCCTGCCCCGTGCAGCATGGCCGGCCAGAACAGAGTGTGAAAGTACTGGATGTCCTTGCCGATGAAGTGATAGAGCTCGGCCACGGAATCGGGATTCCAGTAAGACTCGAAGTCAAGATCGTCGCGCCGCTTGCAGAGGTTCTTGAAGCTCGCCATGTAGCCGATCGGTGCATCCAGCCAGACATAGAAGTATTTGCCGGGGTGATCCGGGATCTCGAAGCCGAAGTAGGGCGCGTCGCGGGAGATGTCCCAGTCCTGCAATCCGGCTTCGAACCACTCGTTGAGCTTGTTGGTGATCTCTTTCTGCAGGTGACCGGCCTTTGTCCACTCCCTGAGCATCGTCTCGAAGTTACCGAGCTTGAAGAAGTAGTGCTCGGATTCCTTCTCGACCGGCGTCGCCCCGGAAACGACCGAGCGCGGGTTTTTCAGGTCAGCCGGATTGTAGCTCGCGCCACAGTTTTCACAGTTGTCGCCATACTGGTCCGCAGCACCGCACTTCGGACACTCTCCCTTGATGAAGCGATCGGGAAGAAAAATATTTTCTTCGGGATCATATGCTTGCGTTATAAATTTAGAGTGTATGTGACCGGCATCACGATTGCGCTCGTAAATAGTATTGGCGAAGAACCGGTTCTCTTCCGAGTGCGTCGAGTGATAGTTGTCGAAGCCAATGTGGAAACCGGCGAAATCCTGCTGGTGCTCTTCCGAGACACGCGCGATGAGCTCCTCGGGCGTGATGCCCTCCTGGCGGGCACGCAGCATAATGGCGGTGCCATGGGCATCGTCGGCACAGACATAGGTGCAGTTGTGTCCCCGCATCCTCTGGAAGCGCGCCCAGATGTCGGTCTGGATGTATTCAACCAGGTGCCCCAGGTGAATCGAGCCATTGGCATAGGGCAGGGCGCTCGTGACCAGGATGTTGCGTGACATAAAAAGCCGTGAAAACTCTTGAATCTCGTGAATGCGGCATTATTTCACAACATGTCGAAATACTTAACTGATTGATGTCAGAACACGTGGTGAATACCCGTGAAAATACCCAAGTATTTTACTTGGGAATAGCGTTTCCAGTGGTGTATGATTCGCCCCGATCGATTACAAATGGACTGCCACCGACAGTCCGATAGCAGGAGTAAGATTCCAATGGCAGCAACGAAAGAACAGATCGAGGAAGCCCTGAAGGGCTACGTCGAGCCGCATCTCCAGAAAGACCTGGTGAGTACCAAGTCCGTCAAGGAGATCAACATCGATGACGGCAGCGTCAGTATCAGGGTCGAGCTTGGTTTCCCGTCCAAAGGTGTCCAGGGCGAGATCGCGGAAGCTGTTCGTTCAGCCGCTGCCGGTGTTGACGGTGTCTCTTCCGTTGACGTGACTGTCGACAGCAAGATCGTTGCCCACTCCGTACAGAAGTCACTCAAGCCTATCGACAATGTCAAGAACATCATCGCCGTTGCTTCCGGCAAGGGCGGTGTGGGCAAGTCGACGACGGCCGTCAACCTGGCCCTGGCGCTTGCTGCCGAGGGTGCGCGTGTAGGTATTCTCGACGCCGATATCTACGGCCCGTCCCAGCCGCGCATGCTCGGCGTCTCCGGCAAGCCGGATTCCAGGGACGGCCAGTCGCTGGAGCCGATGATGAGCTACGACCTGCAGGCCATGTCCATCGGCTTTCTGATCGATGAAGAGACACCGATGATCTGGCGCGGTCCGATGGTCACCCAGGCGCTCGAGCAGCTGCTCAACGACACCAACTGGGACGATCTTGATTATCTTGTCATCGACCTGCCGCCGGGTACCGGTGATACCCAGCTGACCCTGGCGCAAAAAGTGCCTGTTTCCGGCGCGATCGTCGTTACCACGCCGCAGGACATCGCACTGCTCGATGCACGCAAGGGCTTCAAGATGTTCGAAAAGGTCGAGGTTCCGGTTCTTGGTATCGTCGAAAACATGAGCATCCACATCTGTTCCAAGTGCGGCAACGAAGAGCCTATCTTCGGTGAAGGCGGCGGTCAGCGTATGGCAGAAGAATACGGTGTCGACTTCCTGGGCGCGTTGCCACTCGACAAGCGCATCCGCGAGGAGACAGACAACGGCAAGCCGACTGTTGTCGCGGAACCCGATGCACGCATTTCACAGATCTACCGTGAAATCGCCCGCAGCGCGGCAGCCAAGCTCTCACTCCAAGCCAAGAGCTACGCGGCCAAGTTCCCGAACATCGTCATCCAGAACAACTGATCAGCTGTTCTTTCGGGACTAGAAAGCCGGGCAATGCCCGGCTTTTTTGATGCCGCTTTTATATATGAAGCTTGCAACAATCCAGCTTTTGTCATCTTGCGATCGGTGGGATACTTCACCTATTGTGGCTTATTCCTACGAGGCAGTCGCTCCATGCAGAAACTTGTGAAATTCATCGGATACGCAATGATCGGCTCTCTGCTGGTCATCAGCGGTCTGGCGTCTGCCGAAACGCTCGAGAACAATCTGCGCGAGGTCGGGGTGCCGATTGTTTCGAATGAAACCTGTATCGACTCCTATGGAGAAGGCATCATCACCCCCAACATGCTCTGCGCAGGTTTTGCAGAGGGTGGAAAGGACGCCTGTCTCGGTGACAGTGGTGGACCATTGATGGTCCCCTCGGCTGATAACAGCTGGCTGTTGACTGCTGTCGTCAGCTTCGGAGTGGGGTGTGCCCAGCCGGATAACTATGGTGTCTACACCAGGGTTAAACCCTACCTGGAGTGGATTGAGTCAGAGACGGGGTTCCTTGGAAGGGAACTTGATATCCAGACGCGGATCGTCGGAGGGGTCCCTTCAGCAGAAGGAGACTGGCCGGCAACAGTTGCAATCTATCTTGAAGTGGCTGACAACCTGTTCCAATTCTGCGGGGGCGCATTAATAGACCGTCAGTGGGTTTTGACTGCAGCACACT
>JASFPB010000186.1:0-5210 GCA_050116235.1 Chromatiales bacterium
CATATCGCAGTGGTGGTTGCGCAGATCCTGCATGACAGCGCGCACCTCGTCGAGCTCCTCGCCGAGGCCGACCATGAGTCCCGACTTGGTTGGCACGTCCGGATTCTGCGCCTTGAAAGCCTTGATGAGATCAAGGGACCACTGGTAATCAGCGCCCGGACGTGCCTGGCGGTAAAGACGCGGCACTGTCTCGAGATTGTGGTTGAAGACATCCGGAGGGGTCTGCGTGAGCAGCTCCAGGGCGATATCCATGCGACCACGAAAGTCGGGAACGAGGATCTCGATTTTCGTCCCTGGGGATTGCTTGCGGGTCTCGCTGATACAGGCGCCAAAATGCGCCGCACCACCATCGCGCAAGTCATCACGGTCCACTGACGTGACCACGACATACTGCAACGCCATCTCTCGGATAGCTTCGGCAAGCTGGCGTGGCTCGTCCGGGTCGAGTGGCTGCGGCTTGCCATGTGCAACATCGCAAAAGGGACAGCGGCGCGTGCAGATGTCACCCATGATCATGAAGGTCGCCGTACCATGACTGAAACATTCGCCGAGATTCGGGCAGAGTGCTTCCTCGCAGACAGAGCTCAGCTTGCGTTGTCGAAGGATCTGCTTGATGCGACTGACACCCTGGCCCGAGGGCGCTTTGGCACGGATCCAGGAGGGTTTGCGCAGTACTTCGGTGGTCGGTTCCACCTTGACAGGAATACGCGCAACCTTTTCGGCTCCGCGCTGGTGAGTCTCGGGCTTGTCTCTGGACGGTGCCTTGAGTTGATCAGTCATGGTGTCAACCGGGAAAGGTCAGGAAGAGTTGGTTGATAGTGTATCCCATCTCTTCGGCGAGAAAACCACAGAGTCTTTCACCGGCCTCGTCGATTTCCAGGGGCGACCCTTCGCTTCGCATGTCGGTAACAGGGAGGCCTGCATAGCCGCAGGGATTGATGCGGCCGAAAGGCTCCAGATCCATCCCGACATTGAGGCTGAGGCCATGGTAGGTGTTGTGCTTTTTGACGCGCAAACCGATCTGGGCGATTTTTGCCCCTGCAGAATAGACACCGGGAGCTCCTTCGTGGCGTTCTGCCGTGATCCCCTCGCTGTCCAGCAGTCGAAGGATGGCCCTCTCACTGCGGTGGACGAGGGAACGAATCCCGATGCCAATCTCGTCGAGATTGAGAAGCAGGTAGCAGACGAGCTGTCCCGGTCCGTGATAGGTGACCTGGCCACCCCGGTCTGTCTGCACGACGGGGATCTTGCCGGCATCAAGCACATGCTCGCTCTTGCCTGCCTGTCCCTGCGTGAAGACCGGCGGGTGTTCGACGAGCCAGAGCTCGGAAGTCTGTCCAGGGACGCGGGATGCCGTGAAAGTCTGCATCGCCTGCCAGGTTTCGCAATAATCACGCAGGCCGAGTTTGCGGATGTCGAGCAGGAGAGTTGTCACAGCGCCATGGTGACATGTTCGTGATCGCACAGCTCCTGGTAGATCCTGTCCATCTGCTCCCGGTTTTCTGCCATGACGCGCACAGTCACGGCCACATAGTTGCCGTTCCTGCTTTTTCGTGAAGTGACGGCGCCCTCGCCGAGATCGGATGCATGACGGCGGACGATCTCGACGACGAGTCCCTCGAAATCGATGTCGAGATCCGTGCGGCCCATGGCCTTCACAGCAATCTCGCAGGGGTAGCCCATGATTTCATCATGCTCACTCATGGTCATCTCCATGTCTGAAGCGCTCCTTGCCCAGTTCAAATAGTTCGTGCATCTGCAGCCAACCGGTACCGGGCTTGCCGCTGCCAACGGGTTTGCCATTCAGCGAAACAATCGGCAGGATCTCCCTGATGGAACTGGTTACCCAGATTTCATCGGCTTTTTCCAGTTCCCCGACCGGAATCTCTGCCTCGGCGAATGGAATCCCCTGGTCTGCAGCAAGCTCCAGCACAAAGTCACGCGTGATACCGGGCAGCAATTCTCTGCTCTTCGGGGGTGTTATCAGCAGCCTGTTGCTGATAATGAAGAGGTTACTTGCAGCGCCTTCGACAGCTTTGCCATTGCGGATAAAGATCGCTTCCTGAGCGCCGCTATCGACGGCTTCCTGGCGTGCGAGCAGGTTTGCAAGCAGCGTGATGGCCTTGATGTGGCAGTTGTTCCAGCGCTCGTCGCTCACAGTGATGGCTGCATAGCCCTGCCGGTCACGCTCCGGATTCGGCTCCGGCAACGGACTCGTCATGGCGAACACTGTCGGTTTTATCCCTGCCGGGAATGCGTGGTCACGCTTTGGTGCCACGCCGCGGGTTACCTGCAGATAGAGTGCCTGATCAAGGGGACCATGGTCCTCGATCAGGCGCCCGATGATTGTCTCCCACTTCTCTTGCGTGAGTGGCATGTCGATACGAATCGCAGCAAGGTTACGTTCAAGGCGCTGCAGGTGTTCTTTCAGTCGAAACGGTTTGCCCGAATAGACCGGGATGACTTCGTAGACACCATCCCCGAAAAGAAAACCGCGATCAAGGACAGGTATGCAGGTCTCCTCGACCGGCTTCCATGCACCATTGAGGTAGGCAATGCTCATTCGAACCAGAGCATGAGAGCATCGCTCATGCGCGAGAAGAAACTGCCTTCATTCACTTCAGCCAGGGAGATCAGTGGCACGCTTTTCTGCTTTTCGCCCTTGAGGCTGATGACGACAGTGCCGAGCTGCTGCCCTGCACGAACGGGCGCCTCGATTGGTGACGATAACAACAGCTGCGCCTGCAGACTCTCATTCTCTCCACGCGGGTAGGTCATGAAGACATCGTTTGCAACGCCAACCGGAACCTGCTCGGCATCACCTTTCCAGATTTTCACCTGCTGAAGGGCGGCACCGGCGCTGAGGATCTTGCGTGTCTCGAAGAAGCGGAAGCCGTAATTGAGGAGCTCACTGGATGCTTTTTCACGTGCTGCAATGCTGTCGGTACCCATGACGACCGACATCAGCCGTGTACCGTCGCGTACGGCGGAAGCCACCAGGCAATACCCGGCCGCTTCCGTATGCCCCGTCTTGACGCCATCGACACTGGCATCCTTCCAGAGCAAGCCGTTGCGGTTGTCCTGCTTGATGTTGTTGTAGGTGTAATCCTTGATGGCATACCAGGCATAAAAATCGGGGTGGTCGAGGATGGTTGCCCGCGAGATCAGCGCGATGTCCCTGGGCGTAGTGTAGTGCCCGGGGTCAGGCATGCCGGAAGCATTGACGAACTGGGTTCCTGTCGCCCCGAGTCGTGCGGCTTCCTTGTTCATGAGCTGGGCGAAAGCCTCTTCCGAACCCGCAACATACTCCGCGAGTGCGACCGCAGCATCATTCCCCGATTGGATGATCAGGCCCTTGAGGAGTTCTTTCACCGTGACCTGTTTGCCTACCTCGATGAACATTCGCGATCCGCCCATCTTCCATGCTTTTTCGCTGATGGTGACGAGATCATCGAGCTTGATCCGGCCTGCCTCGATCTCGAGGAAGACGAGGTGCGCCGTCATGATTTTGGTCAGGCTGGCCGGTTCGAGCCGGGCATCCGCATTATTTTCCGACAGGACATGTCCGGTATGGACATCGATCAGGAGGTGACCACCGGCTTCGATAGCAGGCGGATCGACAGCGAAAGCAGGGGATGTTCCTGCAATCAGCAGGAAGAGTCCGAAGAGATATCCGTTTATTGGCTTAGGGTAGATCATGATCACTTGTCAGTTAGTCGTTGTTTGATGGCTTGCGAGAGCTGGTAGACGGCCATGGCGTAAAGGTTACTGTGGTTGTAGCGGGTGATGACATAGAAGTTGTGCATTCCCAGCCAGTAATCTTTACCAGCAGGCTGTTCGAATTCAAGCAGTGCGACGCGCTCGTCTGTGTCGGGCAGCAGCAGGGTCGCCTTCAGCGACTCGAGGTCGGCGATTGTCAGATTCGGTTTCTGTCCACGTCTTTCGCCAGGTTCGATCCCGTCGAGGCGAATCCCGAGCTTGAAGGCCACGGGTTCTCCCTGGCGCCAGTCATGATCGGCAAAATAGTTGGCGACACTGCCGATGACATCGGCCGGGTTGTCCCAGAGGTTACGTTTGCCATCACCGTCGAAGTCGACTGCGAATGCACGAAAGCTGGACGGAATGAACTGCGGCATGCCGATCGCACCGGCATAGGAACCGAGCGGTTGTTGCGGGTCCATCTTCTCCTCGCGCATCATGAGAAGGAATTCCTCGAGTTGCTTTCGGAAGAACTCGCTGCGCTTCGGGTAGCCGAATCCGAGTGTTTTCAGGGCATCGATGACCCGGTGGCTACCGGTCACTTCCCCATAACGCGTTTCAACACCAATGATTGCCGTTACGATTTCCGGGGCAACGCCATATTTGGCCTCGGCTTTTTCCAGGAGTTCCCGGTGCTTCTCGAGGAATTCAACGCCTCCTGCGATGCGTTGCTCCGTCATGAAGATTTCGCGGTACTTGTACCATGGCATGGCCTCGGCCGGCCGCGTGATGGCAGCGATGATCTGCTCCTTGTGTTCTGCAGATTCCAGTTGCTGTTCGACCCAGGACTGTTCGAATCCGTGCTTGCTGGCCATCTGAGCGGCGAATGCGCGTTCATCGCCGGTGAGCGCCGTGGCTTTAAGTGGCAACAACATGAGCAGGGCCGGCAGGGCGATGCGTGTGATGCAGTGCATGTCTCTAGTTCCTCGCAGGTGATCTGTGCGTGTGGATTGACATCAGGATGCCGAAACTGGCGAGAATCGTGATCAGCGACGTGCCTCCATAGCTGATCAGTGGTAACGGTACTCCCACCACGGGCAGTATTCCTGTGACCATTCCGGTATTCACGAGCAGGTAGATAAAAAAGACCATGGTCAGGGAGCCGGCCAGCAACCTGCCGAAGCTGGTATCCGCCATGACAGAGATGTAGAGCCCGCGCATGATGATGAACAGATAGAGAAGCATCATGATGGTGATGCCCGTCAGGCCAAGTTCTTCACCAATGACAGCAAAGATGAAGTCCGTGTGCTGTTCTGGCAGGAAATCCAGGTGCGACTGGGTACCATTCAGCCACCCCTTGCCGTAGATACCGCCTGACCCGATCGCAATGGTTGACTGGATAATATGATAGCCGGCACCCAGCGGGTCATTCTGCGGGTTGAGCAAGGTCAGTACCCTGCGTTTCTGGTACTCGTGCAGGAAGGAATCGAGGATGTCCGGGTAGGTGACGA
>JASFPB010000187.1:0-5204 GCA_050116235.1 Chromatiales bacterium
CGTCCTGGATCGTGTTGCCTGGGTCAAGAAGCACTTTCCCGATATCCAGGTCATCGGGGGCAATATCGCTTCCGCCGAGGCAGCCGTGGCGCTCGTCGAGGCGGGCGCGGACGCTGTGAAGGTCGGTATCGGCCCGGGCTCCATCTGCACTACGCGCATCGTCGCCGGTGTTGGCGTTCCACAGATCACGGCGGTCGCGAACGTTGCCGATGCACTCAGGGACACCGGCGTGCCGGTCATCGCGGATGGCGGCCTGCGCTACTCCGGGGATGTTGCCAAGGTCCTCGTGGCTGGAGCGCACTGTGTCATGGTCGGTGGTCTCTTCGCCGGTACAGACGAATCGCCGGGCGAGGTCGAGATCTACCAGGGACGCTCCTACAAATCCTACCGCGGCATGGGCTCGATCGGCGCCATGTCAGGCAAGCAGGGATCCTCCGACCGTTACTTCCAGGAGGGGACGACCGAGTCCGACAAGCTCGTTCCCGAGGGGATCGAGGGGCGCGTACCCTACAAGGGCCCGCTCGTGAACGTGATCACGCAGCTCACCGGTGGTGTTCGTTCCAGCATGGGTTACACCGGCTGTGCCACGATCGAGGAGATGCGGACCAAGCCGCAATTCGTTCGTGTCACTAACGCCGGTATGCGTGAATCCCATGTGCACGACGTGACCATCACCAAGGAAGCACCGAACTACCGTCGCGACTGACATCACTGACGGACAAGGCACACACATACAGAAAACTCTCAAGCGACACCGGGAAGCCGATGACTGATATTCATGCCCACCGTATCCTGATCGTGGATTTCGGTTCCCAGTACACGCAGCTCATCGCGCGCCGTGTGCGAGAGGCCGGCGTCTACTGCGAGATCTGGCCCTGGGACAACTGCGAGGATGCCATCAGGGAGCAGCAGCCTGCCGGTATCATTCTCTCGGGTGGTCCCGAGACGGTGACAGGCGACGAAGCCCCGAGCGCACCGCAGGTCGTTTTCGAACTCGGCGTACCGGTGCTCGGTATCTGCTACGGCATGCAGACCATGGCGGCACAACTCGGTGGCGAGGTCGTCAATTCCGACAAGCATGAATACGGCTATGCCCGCGTCCGGGCCCGGGGCCATTCCGACCTGCTGCGCGAGATCGAGGACCATGTCTCCGAGGAGGGCTACGGCCTGCTCGATGTCTGGATGAGCCATGGCGACCGTGTCGACAAACTGCCAGACGGTTTCATGGTCATCTGCACTACCGATGATGCGCCGATCGCCGGGATGGCCGACGAAGAGAGGCATTTCTACGGCCTGCAGTTCCATCCCGAAGTGACCCACACGACCCAGGGCGGTCGCATCCTCTCGCGTTTTCTCTTCGAGATCTGTGGCTGCGAGCCTCTCTGGACGGCCGGAAGTATCATCGAGGACTCTATCAGCAATGTTCGCGCCCTGGTCGGAGAAGGCAAGGTCCTGCTTGGACTCTCGGGCGGTGTCGACTCCTCCGTGGTCGCGGCCCTGTTGCACAAGGCGCTTGGTGATCAGCTCATTTGTGTTTTCGTGGATAACGGCCTGCTTCGCCTCAACGAAGGCGACCAGGTGATGGCGACCTTCGCGCAGCACATGGGGGTCAACGTGATTCGCGTCGATGCCGAGCAGCGTTTTCTCACAGTGCTCGAAGGGGAGAGCGACCCGGAGAAGAAGCGCAAGATCATCGGCAATCTCTTCATCGAGATTTTCGAGGAGGAGGCGGCGAAGCTCAAGGATGTTGCATTTCTTGCGCAGGGGACCATCTACCCCGATGTGATCGAATCTGCCGGTGCCAAATCCGGCAAGGCGCATGTCATCAAGTCCCATCACAACGTCGGCGGTCTCCCCGACTACATGAAACTCGAGCTGGTCGAGCCGCTGCGCGAGCTCTTCAAGGACGAGGTCCGCAGGATCGGTGTCGAACTCGGTCTCCCTTCCGAGATGATCTACCGCCACCCCTTTCCGGGTCCCGGACTCGGCGTTCGTATTCTCGGTGAAGTTAAAAAGGAGTATGCAGACCTCCTGCGCCTCGCGGACCACATTTATATCGAGGAACTGCACAGACACAATCTCTACGACGAGGTCAGCCAGGCCTTCGCGGTTTTCCTGCCGGTCAAGTCGGTCGGCGTCGTCGGAGACGCCCGTCGTTACGAGTATGTGGTGACCCTGCGCGCGGTCAAGACCGTCGACTTCATGACGGCTCACTTTGCGCACCTGCCGTTCGAATTCCTCGAAACCGTCTCGCGCCGCATTATCAACGAGGTTACTGGCATCTCGCGCGTCGCCTACGACATATCGAGCAAGCCGCCTGCAACTATAGAGTGGGAGTAGTTATTATATTTTAAGTAATTGATTTTATTTAATTAGTTACTTACACATTACTTTCACAAACTCAAATAAATCAATGATTTTCTTAGTCATTTTTCTTGCAGTGAGAAGAAAGGGGGGATTCCCCAGAAGTGGGACGGAAAATCTGCCGAGCGTATTGTTTCTGCTATTGAATCCAGTCTGGCCTGATATACCGGAAAACACCTGAGAGAGTGCGTGGTTTGAAAGCAAAATTTCTGAAAACCGGCTTGATCAGCATCGCCATCAGAAGTTTCGGAGCGGTGCTTTCTGTGCTGGTAACAGTCTTTCTTGCTCGTGTTCTTGGGGTGGACGGGTTTGGTGCGTATGCCTATGTGCTTGCCATCCTTACGTTGCTTGCGCTGCCGGCAGAGGCAGGTATTCCCCAGCTGGTTACGCGCGAGACAGCATTGGGTATGGTGAGGAAAAGCACCGCGCGTGTTGTTGGAATCTGGCGCTGGGCCACAACAATCGGCGTAGTGATGGGAGTCGCAATTGCCCTGGGACTTGGGGTAGTACAGATGGCTTGGCCGGGTGTTATGGGCGAGCATGCTGACCTGTTTTTTGCCGGCCTGCTTCTTCCGCTGGCGTTAGCCTTGACACACATTGTGGCGGCCTTTCTGCGTGGCTTGCGCAATGTGGTTTCTGCGCAGCTGGTTGGCTCGGTCACAGCACCACTGGCATTTATCGTATTCATATGTGTGCTTCTTGGTATCGATACTGAAATAACACCAAGTAGTGCGATGGGGCTTTACTTTCTTTCAACAGGTATCGCTTTATCACTTGGCATACTCCTTTTCTTCAAGGTTCGTCCCTGGCGGGCAGTAGAGAAGATCAAGCCCGCGTACGAAACTAAAGCCTGGATGAAATCATTGATGCCATTGTCGATGATAACCGGATTCAGGGTTATTAATGCCCAGGTTGACTTGGTGCTGTTAGGAATTCTGGCGGCAACGATGGATGTGGGCGTGTATAAGGCGATGCTGGTTTTTTCGGCAGCATTACTGCTTCCGCAGCAAGCGATTAATGATGTTATTTCTCCGTATCTGGTGTCCTCACATGAGACAGGTAACAAGCATAAGCTTGAAACCATAGTATTTATGACGGCGCTAGCCTCCTTCGTGCTCATGCTGTTCCCGGCATTGATATTTCTGTTCTGGGGTGGGTCGATCATAGAGCTGGTATATGGTGAGGAGTATAAGTCCGGCTATGTTGCGTTGGTGATTCTTCTGGCAGGGCAGGTGGTGAATGCCGGTTCTGGTCCCGTTGCGTTGCTGCTGAACATGACCGGCTATGAAAGGTATACGCTCAGGGGGGTGGGCGTCTCAACCATACTGAACGTTGTACTGAATGTCATCCTTATTCCGAAGTATGGCATAGCTGGTGCTGCGGTTGCATCCGCGCTGACGCTGGTGGGTTGGAACCTGATACTTGTTTACTTTGTTGCCAGAGAACTTGGCATAAACAGTTCTGTTATAAATTCGCTGCTGTTCAGAAAAATGAGTAAAATTTAATGATTTCCCACAAGAGAAAGTGCGTCTTTGTTCATATCCCAAAGTGTGCTGGCCAAAGCATTGAGAGCGTATTCGTTAATGACGCAGGCCTGACATGGGACGATCGCGCGCCATTGCTGCTCAGACCCAACGCAAACAACCGTGTGGGCCCTCCATTTCTTGCTCATCTGACATACTCGGAGTATCTGAAATACTGGTACATAAGTCAGGATCTCATGGACAGCTATTATGTGTTTACAGTCACGAGAAATCCTTACACCAGAATAGAGTCCATTTATCGCTATGCGGGTTACTCCAATGCGATGACTTTCAAGAGGTTTGTGATGGAAGTAGTTCCTCAGCAAGTTAAGCCGGGATCTGGCTCTTTTTACTTCTACAGGCCTCAGATCGATTTTCTTGTTGATAGTGACGGCGAGATTGCGGTAGATGAAGTGTTTCGCTTGGAGAGGCTGGGTGAAGTACTTTCTGCAATTAACCGGTTGGGAATAGATGTTGATGCTTTGCCTCACGTGAACAAGACAGAGTCGAAGAACTTCATAAAAAGCATGGTAAGGCGTTATCGTTTGGCCAGAAGAGGCCATGGAGCATGGTCTATAGCTATCGATGGCGAGGTGCGCTGGGATCTGGAATCCCGGGGAATGATTAATGAGTTATATCGATCTGATTTTGATCGTCTTGGTTATGAGTCAATCCAGTGATGCTGGCGACAGTCCATTTGTGAGTGGCGGAAACGGTATGGCTATCACAGTGAAATTGACATGAAGGCTCTTTTGAATTCAGGCGTCATCATGATTGCTGCTGTTCCTCGATGGTGTGTATGCATCATGCTTGCCATGATGCAGCCCAGTATCGTTGGGTCAAGGCACCGACTAGCGCCGAACTCACCCGGCTGGCGCATACGATCGCCCACCGCGTCGGCCCGCAGGCGGGTCGCAAGGTATTCAGATTACAAACCCTGCCGGCTTGTGATGAGCCATTCGACGATGACGGGGGCGGGAAGGTGGCCGGTTCAGTCTGCATGTCGGGGTAGCTGCCAGGGCCGATGAACACAAGAAGCTTGAAGCCTGTGCTGCTTCATCAGCCGCCCGGCGGTTTACGAGAAGCGGCTGTCGCTCACGAAGCATGGCAATGTGCGCTACCAGCTCAAGATGCCGTACCTGGACGGCACCACGCATGTGATCTTTGAGCCGCTGGATTTCATTGCCCGGCTGGCGGCATGTTGCCTGAACCATGCCGGAAGGCAAGGATGATAGTGGAAGAGGGCACATGCGGCTGGAAATCCAGGGGGGGATCGATTGAGGCTGGATAGACGGATATTTCAAGCATGCCCGGGCT
>JASFPB010000188.1:0-5159 GCA_050116235.1 Chromatiales bacterium
CTCCGTGGGATACGCCGCTGAGCCATTCACGCAAGAGATGGAGACCGGGCGACTGCAGGGCGACAGACAAATGCATCGCGAAGGTATCGAAAGGATCCACGATGTAGTCGGTACCGAAGGACTCCATATTCTTCTCGACTTCGTCGGAATCGGCGCGACAGATGACGGTGCGATCAGGATTAAGCAGCTTGCTGGTGATCGCGATCTTGAGATTGATCTCATTGCTGCTCGTCAGGGCGACGACACCGGCACAGTAGGGCCGCTCGAGGCCCGCAAGCTTGAGCACCTCGGGATTTGCCGAGTCACCCGCAAAGGCGGGGACCGATTCGCGCAGATTCAATAGTGACAGCATTTGAACTGACTGCTGATCCTTGTCGACAACAACGACATGCTGATGCCTGTCAGTCAGCTCTGTGACAAGTTCCCGTCCGACATTACCGTGGCCGTTGATGATATAGAAAGGCTCTCTGAGATTACTGATCTTCTTCGTGAAGCGTCTCTCGGTGATGTAACGCTGGAAGGAATCACCCTGAATCAGCGCGAGCAGTGTGCCGATTGCATAGATCCAGGAAATGACAGTGGCGTAGATGGTCACGATGACCCACATACGCTGCGCATCGGTAAATGTTCCGGGAAGTTCGCCGAAACCAATGGTGGTCGAGGTGTAGCTGACGAAGTAGAAGGCGTGGAAGAATCCCATGTGCACCGGGTTGCCCTGGGCATCCTGGCCGGGAATCAGCACCAGTCCGAGTACAGAAATGGCATAGGCAAGAAGCAGCGTCAGCAGGGGCTGACGCATGTTCCGGAACACCAGGTAGATAATGCTATCCATGGGGATGCATTCCGCCGATAGCCCTTGCTATCTGCGCAACATGACTGTTTCTATGAGCAGCAGGATCACCGAAATCACATTCGCCAGCAGAGCCCCGGCGGAGAGAGCGACGATCACTGCCATGGCACTTGGAGTCATCCCGGTATCTGTCACGTAGACGACGACAGCCCAGAGTATTGCCGCGACGATGAGCTGAAGCACGGCGACGAGACTCGTTGAGAGCAGGACAGCACCAAGCTGGGTTCTGTCGCCAAACTTCAGGATGGTCGCGATCAGGTTGACGACGATGACAGCGAAGAATTCGTAGACAGGGTGATGCTGCGGGTTATCGATCTCGCCATAGACGAAGCCGAAGTTGAGCGTGAGTGAGAGAACAATAAAAAAGCTGAAAACGACCTTTTCCGAATTCACGGCGACCCCCGGAATTATTTTTTCATTTCATCATAGTGTATACACTTCAGCCGTAAAACGCACCGCAGCCGGCAGAAGAATGCGTTTTCATTCAGCGTGCTGGCGGCTTCGTTTGACCCAGTGCATGAAACTCACGCCATCGACCGAGGGCATGAGGCGCCTCAGCCAGATCATCTCTCCTCGAGACATTCCCGGCAACCGCCTCCCCGTTACCAGTGATGCAGTAGATTCTCCGGGGGCTGCGCATGAACAAGACGGACAGTTCGATTAATTCGAATGATGAAAAAAGATTTCTGACTTTTTCTCCGTCGTCTTCAACACCATCATGTAGCCATACGGAAAAGACAGACCCAACCATGAGGGCTACAGAAAATGATGCAGGATCTGCTCAAATCACTTGCGGGCAAGGGCGATTCCTCCGGGGGCAAGCCTTCGGACATGCTCAAGGGGCTCGGCGAAAGTATCGGCCAGGCTTCTGGCAAGATTCCCGCGGGGCTAGCTGGTGGCGCTGCAGCCGGTGGCCTGATAGCTTTGCTCATGGGCAACAAGTCGGCACGCAAATTTGCCGGCAAGGCTGCCGGATACGGTGGTGCTGCAGTACTCGGAGGGCTGGCCTACAGCGCGTACCAGAACTGGAAAGGCCAACAACATACTGATGCCTCTTCGCATACGCACTCTCCGGCCGCCACTGATTTGGGCAATGAGCTGATTGCCCCGCCGGAGCAGCAACAACCGGTCACAGAGCTGACGATGATCAAGGCGATGATCGCTGCTGCAAAGGCCGACGGGCATCTCGACAGCAACGAGCAGAAGCGTCTTCATGAGGTGGTGGAAAAGATGTCACTCTCGCCGGAAACGAAAGGTGAGATCTTCGACCTGCTCCAGCGCGAGATCAGCATCGGTGAGCTGCTCGACGAGACGGCCAGCATGGAGCAGAAATCCGAGGTCTACCTCGCCTCCTGCCTGGTCATCGATATCGACCATCCCGGTGAGCGAGAGCATCTCGACACTCTCGCGCGCGCCTTCGAGCTTCCCCCCGGGCTTCCGCAACAGCTCGAAAACCAGGCCAGAGAGGCTTTCAAATAAAGCCGCCCCCCACGCACTCAAAGGCTATATCGAAAGAGAAGCAGTACATGAAATTTTCTACAGAAGGCATTCGGCTGTGATGGACCGGCAATTCAATCCAGTTGTGAAGGACCCATAGTACCTCAGCAAGCGATGCGGCCCTTGCCAGAAAGGGCTGCATCGCCCCATCCCCACCATCCAAGGTGATCTTCAGGGCTCCACTCCAGGGAGCCCTTTTTTTGGATGTCAAACACTGCCAGCTTGCTGTTTTCACCTGCCCAGCATCTATCAACACAGGCCCTACCGGCGAGTGTGTTCGTTTACCTCGCACGCCTTTGCAAGTGCAGGGTTCGGGGAAATCTGATCCGGGGAGAAATGGCAGGTTACTGTGACGGTAGACAGGGCCGCTCTCTGTATAGCGGCCGGGTCATCAAGAGCTGGGAGCCAGGTCAGATGTGGCGTCCCGGGCTTGCTGTTTCATGAGCTCGACAATCGCATAGACACCGAAATGACGGCTGGGGCTCAGATTCTCCCTGAGCTGCAGGGCGTCAAACAGCGCCTCAAGGTCAAGATCCTCGATCTCTTCCGGCGTCAGCCCCGACATCAACTCGATAAGTACCGCGAGAATCCCTTTGATGATGGCAGTATCGCAGTCACCGGAAAAGTCGACCTCGCGGCTGGTTTCATGCGCCGTGGCATGCAGCCACACCTTGCTCATGCAACCCTTGACGCGGTTATCCTCTGTACGGAAACGTTCATCCAACGCAGGCAGTTTCTCGCCGAGCTCGATCAGGTAGGCATAGCGCGAAGACCAGTCCTCGAGGAACTCGAAATCCTCGATCAGTGCCGAGGTAAGTTCTTCAGCCGGTCTGGACATTGAACGACTCTCCGCAACCACACATATCCTTGACGTTGGGATTGATGAATTCGAAGCCCTGATTCAGTACATTGGTCTTGACGAAATCAATCGTCATGCCGTCGATCAAGAGCAGCGATTCGCTGTCTGTCACGACACGCACACCGTGACTCTCGAATACATGATCATCTTCACCAATCTCGTCTGCATAGTCGACGGTGTAGGCATAGCCGGTGCATCCGCTTTTTCTGGTGCCGACACGCAGACCCTGACCCTTACCGTGCTTTGCGAGCTGCTCACTGACATGGGATGCTGCCGCTTCGGTCAATTGAATTGCCATGGTGCTGTAACCTCCGATTTGGAGTTGTTGAATAGGTTCACTCTTCAGAACAGTCCGAGTTCAAGTTTTGCCTCGTCACTGATCATCTCCCTGTTCCAGGGCGGATCCCAGACGAGATCGACCTTGCAATCAGTGACACCGGCGACGGCCTTGACGGCCGTCTCCACCATGCCCGGCATGGTGCCCGCGACCGGACAGGCCGGTGCTGTCAGCGTCATCCTGACCAGCACACTGTTGTCACTTGTTATATCGATTGCATAGATGAGACCGAGGTCGAGGATATTCACAGGAATCTCGGGATCATAGATCGTCCTGATCTGCGCAATGATGGCTTCCAGCATTTCATCTTCGGCTGATTGCGCAGCCAGGGTCGCGGCACAGGCCCCGTCGTCGTCTGGCCGGCTCATGAAGTCTTTCCCTGGTCTGCGAGACGCCGAAGGACAACTTTTTTGACATGATCACGGATCGCAGGCCCGGAAATCGCGGCGATCACCTCATCGGCAAATGCTGTGCAGAGCATACGCTCGGCATCTGCTTTCGAAATACCGCGTGACCTCAAGTAGAAAAGCATCTCCTTGTCGAGTTCACCAACTGTCGCGCCGTGACTGCACTTGACATCATCTGCGAAGATCTCCAGCTGTGGCTTGGTATCGACCTCGGCAGAACGCGATAGCATGAGGTTCTCGTTATTCAGAGCGGCCTCCGTCTTCTGGGCATCCCGGCCGACGAGGATCCGGCCATCGAATACGATCTTCCCGTTTCCGTCGAGCAGCCCCTTGAAGTGTTCGCGGCTCGTGCAATTCGGTACTTCATGCAGCACCTCGAGATGAACATCGTTCAGCTGCTTGCTGCCTGCAAGGATCAGCCCGTCAAGCTCGGCATGGGCATGTTCACCGCTGAAGAGGATTCTGGCTTCGGTACGCGACCATGCACCTCCCAGGGCGAGGCTGACCTGCTCATAGTGACTGCCCGTCTCCAGGTTCACGTTCAGATATGTCAGGTGCTGAGCGTGCTCGCTCTCTTCCTGGAGCCGCGTATGCTGGAGGCTGGCACCCTCCGACAAGTGAATATCGACAACCGCGTTATTGAAGTAGCCACTCTTTCCAAGACTCGCGTATCTCTCGACGAGCTCGAGAGCGGCTCCGCTTTCAAGCACGACCAGATGGCGCGGGTTGTGAATGACTGGGTCGGGCATGCCAACAGTCACATGAAGTAGCTCGATCCGGCGGTGCTGCTGTGCTGCCTCCCGGCTAACATGAATCACCGCACCGTCAGATATCAGCGCGTTGTTCAGTGTGAAGAAGAAGTGGTCCGAGAGATCTGCCTGGCCGATTCGCCGCTTCAATTCCGCTGGCAACTTGCGCTTGCCCTCCAGAGTGTAAAGCTCCACACCATCCTGCTCGCTCAGACTGGAAAGTGCAGGAGCGTAGTAACCGTTGACAAACACGATTCTGTCGGTGAATTCGCTGTCAGGGAGCAACAGCTCCTCGATATCGGTCAGCGCCAGGGCCTCAAAGGGCCCCTCCACATCGGCAAAAGCAGTGCTGTCGATGAACTCAACGGGCGTGTAGCGCCAGGCTTCCATCTTGCGGTTGGGAAGCGTCATGTCTGAAACCCAGGAAGCAGCTTCCTTTTTCAACACCTCTAGCCACGGG
>JASFPB010000189.1:0-5157 GCA_050116235.1 Chromatiales bacterium
GCCCCGGTTGAGTTTGTAGTAGCGCTTGCCGTTCTCGATATAAAGACCGAGCGGGGTATAGCTTTTCGAGTAGATGCCACCATTGGTCGCAAACAGGAGCTCTTTCCCCTCTTTGGCAAGTGCCTCGCGCAATGCCTGGATAGTGCCATAGGCTGTGCCATCCGGGCTTTTCCAGTAGAGGCCGAGCCGTTGCTCCTCGCCCCTCTCCAGCCGCACCACGTCAAATGTACCCCCTTCATGTTGGACACTGAACATACTGACAGCCGATGCCGGGGAAATGCAGGCAACCAACGCCAGAAGCAGTACAACACACAGCATCATCAACTTGCCGGTATCAGTTGCCGCAGACATGGCATCCCGGATCTTTTCCATAACGAACTTCCTGAAACCGGCTCTCCAGTCCATCGAAAAGCAGCAACCTGCCAGTCAGTGCCTGACCGACGCCTGTGATGAGCTTGACGGCCTCAAGGGCCTGCATGACGCCGATCATCCCGACAACAGGCGAAAGAATACCCTCGGCAGCACAACTCTCGGCAAAACCCTCACCACCAAAAAGGCAGTGATAACAGGCCGATGATTCCTGCTGGAAATCGAATGTCGTGAGCTGGCCATCGAAACGGATCGCGGCACCCGAAACGAGTGGCGTCCTGTTGGCATGACAGGCGGCATTGGTCGCGAAGCGGGTCTCGAAGTTGTCGCTGCAGTCGAGCACAACATCGGCTTTTCGGACCTGGTCAGCGAGTTCGTCGTCTGCCAGTTGCCAGTCGATGGCCGTCACCTCGACATCAGAATTGAGCGTCGCGATCGTCTGCTTCGCCGAGAGTGCCTTGGGCTGATCGATCGCAGACTCCCTGTGGATCACCTGCCGCTGCAGGTTCGAGAGCTCGACACGGTCAAAATCACTCAGAACGAGATGGCCAATCCCTGCAGAGGCGAGGTAGAGCGTCGCGGGCGAACCCAGCCCGCCCATGCCGATCACGAGTACCCGTGCAGAGGCAAGTTTACCCTGCCCGTCTCTCCCGATCTGCGACAGGCGTATCTGACGGCTATAGCGCTCTTCAAATGCATAGTTCGACATACGTAAAGTCTATCGCATCAATTACCCTGAAGCGCCTGAAATCAGGCTTGACGCGCAATGACGATACCCGAACAATGCGCCCATGAGTCAGACACCCACCTCCTGGCAGACCTACAAACGGCTGCTCAGCTATGTCAAGCCTTACAGTAAGGCATTTATTGTTGGCATCCTCTCGATGATCCTGCTCGGACTCTCGGATTCGGCGATTCCTGTCCTTATCAAACCTCTGATGGATGGCGGGTTTGTCGAGAAGGATATCAACAGCCTCAAGCAGACCCTTGTATTGCTGATTCTGCTGTTTCTGGCAAGGGGGATTTTCAGCGTTACCTCCACAGGCATGATCACCTGGGTTGCAGGGAAGGCAGTTATCGACATCCGAAGGGAGATGTTCGGCAAAATACTGTCCCTGCCGACGACCTATTTTGACAACACGACGACTGGCAGTACGGTATCCAAGGTCACGTTCAACGTCACCCAGGTGACACAAGCCGCCACCCAGACGATCACCACGCTGATTCGTGATAGCGTCACGGTCATCGGCCTGCTGGCTGTGGCTCTCTACCTCAACTGGCGACTGACACTGCTTATCTTTATCATCATTCCGCTCGTGAGTTACATCGCCAAGCTCTTCGCATCACGCATGCGTCAGCTGAGCCATAGAAACCAGAACACGGTTGGCGAGATGACCCATGTCCTCGAGGAGACTGTCAAGGGCCACAAGGTCGTCAAGACCTTCAACGGCAGGACTTATGAACAAAGCAGGTTTCATGACGTAGCCAACCGCCTTCGGCTCGGACAATACAAAGTCATACTCGCCGGTGCTGCCAATACATCCGTGATCGAAATGGTCACAGCCATAATGATCAGCGTTGTCATATTCTGGGGGACCCTGCAGGCCATCGAACTGAATCATACCCCCGGACATCTGATCGCATTTTTCGCAGCACTCGGGCTAATGATGTCACCTGCCAAGCGACTCGCCTCGGCCGTTCAGCCATTGCAACGCGGGCTTGCTGCAGCTGAATCCATCTTCAGTCTGCTCGATGAAGAAGAAGAGCGAGATACCGGCAACCTGGAAGCCGGCAGGCTTCAGGGCGAGATCCGTTTCGAGCAGGTCAGTTTCGCCTATCCGGGAACAGAAAAACTGGTATTGGATAACATCAATCTCCATATCGAGCAGGGCAAAACCGTTGCCCTCGTCGGACACTCGGGCAGCGGCAAGTCGACCATTGCCAACCTGATCCCGCGCTTCTACGACCCCCAGCAGGGTGACATTCTCATCGATGGTCACTCAACAGCAAGCTTCACGCTTGAGAGTCTCAGGGATAACATCGCTATCGTCAGCCAGGACGTGGTGCTCTTTAATGACACGGTCAAGGCAAATATTGCCTACGGTATGGGCGATCAAGTCACCAACGAGATGATTGAACAGGCTGCGCGTGATGCGCATGCACTGGAATTCATTGATCGGCTTGCGAACGGCATGGATACCATCATTGGAGAAGACGGCGTATCACTCTCCGGAGGCCAGAAACAGCGCCTGGCAATTGCCCGGGCCTTTCTCAAGGATGCGCCGATTCTGATCCTCGACGAGGCGACATCAGCGCTCGACAGCGTCTCGGAGCAGCAAATCTACCTTGCCCTTGAACAACTGACAAAGAACAGAACGACCATCATGATCGCCCATCGACTGTCATCAATGCGCAACGCAGACACGATCGTCGTCATGGACCAGGGGCGCATTATCGATAGTGGCAGCCACCGGGAAGTCCATGCAAGCTGCCCGCTTTACAGAGAACTCTACAATATGCAGCAGCAAGGAAGTCAGGCTGGGAATTCAGAAAGCTGATTCCGGTGACTCCCGGTAAACGGCACACTGACAAGCATTCAAAAAGACGTCAGCTGCTGTAGTAGCCGCGATACCACTCCATGAATTTCCCGATGCCCTCATCCACGGTCGTGACGGGCCTGAAGCCGACATCTTTTACAAGATCATCGATATCCGCGTAGGTGATGGGCACATCCCCCGGCTGCATCGGCAGCTGGTTCTCGATCGCCTTCGCCGCGCAGGCCTCCTCGATGGCCGTGATGAAGCTTCTTAGCGTCACCGGCTGGTTGTTGCCGATATTGTAGATCTTGTAGGGCGCGATGGCGTTCGTGATCTCCGAGTGCTGCGGATCGGGGACGCGGTCGATGACGCGCACAACGCCCTCGACGATATCGTCGATGTAGGTGAAGTCGCGCTTCATGTCGCCGTAGTTATAGACGTCGATCGGCTGGCCCGCGAGGATCGCCTTCGTGAACTTGAAATAGGCCATGTCCGGCCGCCCCCAGGGACCATACACCGTGAAGAAACGCAGGCCCGTCGAGGGGATGTTGAAGAGATGGCTGTAGGTGTGCGCCATGAGCTCGTTGGACTTCTTCGTGGCCGCATAGAGGCTGATCGGGTAGTCCACCCGGTCCGATGTGCTGAAGGGCTGCTTGACGTTCATGCCATAGACCGAGCTCGAGGAGGCAAAGACCAGGTGCTTGACGGCTGTCTGGCGGCAACCTTCGAGGACGTTCGCAAAGCCGACGAGATTGGCATCGACATAGCTCTGCGGGTTGTCGATGGAGTAGCGCACGCCTGCCTGGGCTCCGAGGTTCACGACCACGTCGAAGTTGTTGTCGGCAAAGAGCTTTGCCATGCCCGCGCGATCGGCCAGGTCCAGCTGGCTGAAGCTGAAGTTCTGCCCGACATTGTGCTCCTTCGCGAAGGTGTCGAGGTTATCGAGCCGGTCACGCTTGAGCTGCGGGTCGTAGTAGTCGTTGAGATTGTCGATGCCGACGACAGTGTCACCGCGTGCCAGCAGAACTTTCGCCAGGTGAAAGCCGATGAAGCCGGCGCCGCCGGTAATGAGAATATGCATCAGTCGCCCCCGAAGAGATCGCGTGTATAGACCTTGTCGGCCACGTCCTCGATATCATGCGTCATGCGATTGGCGACGATGACATCGCTCATCTGCTTGAAGGCCTCGAGGTTCTTGATGACGGCCGAATGGAAAAAGGTCTGCTCCTGCAGTACCGGTTCGTAGACCACGACATCGATGCCCTTGGCCTTGATTCGCTTCATGATCCCCTGGATGGAGGAGGCTCTGAAATTGTCCGAGCCTGCCTTCATGATCAGGCGGTAAATACCAACGACCTTCGGGTCGCGCCGTATGATGTCATCGGCGATGAAATCCTTGCGCGTGCGGTTGGCGTCAACGATCGCCTTGATCATATTCTGCGGCACGTCCTGGTAGTTGGCCAGCAGCTGCCTGGTGTCTTTCGGCAGGCAGTAGCCGCCATAGCCGAACGAAGGATTGTTGTAGAAGTGGCCGACGCGCGGGTCGGCACAGACGCCCTCGATGATATGGCGCGAATCCAGCCCGTGCGACAGGGCATAGGTATCGAGCTCGTTGAAATAGGCCACGCGCATCGCCAGGAAGGTGTTCGAGAAGAGCTTGATCGCCTCGGCCTCGGTCGGCCCCGTGAAGAAGACCGGGATGTCCTCTTTCCGGGCGCTCTGTACCAGCAGGTTGGCGAAGGTTTCGGCGCGCTCCGAGCGCTCGCCAATGACGATGCGTGACGGGTAGAGATTGTCGTGGAGCGCCTTGCCCTCTCTCAGAAACTCCGGCGAGAAGATGATGTTCCCGCTGCTGGTCTCCTCGCTGATTCGCCGTGTGAATCCGACGGGAATCGTCGACTTGATCACCATGACGCTGTCGGGATTGATGGCCATCACATCGGCGATGACCTCCTCGACATGGCTGGTGTCGAAGAAATTGGTGACGGGATCGTAGTTGGTCGGCGTGGCGATGATGACGAAATCGGCGTTGTCGTAGGCCTCGTGCTTGTCGAGCGTGGCGTGGAAATGGAGGTCGTCGCGCTGCATGTAGCCGGAGATATCCTCATCGATAATCGGCGACTGGCCCGAATTGAGCATCTCAACCTTCTCGGGGACGATGTCCAGCGCCACGACCTCGTGGTGTGGCGCCAGCAGCATGGCATTCGAGAGACCAACGTAGCCGGTTCCGGCAATGGCGATTTTCATTTGA
>JASFPB010000190.1:0-5156 GCA_050116235.1 Chromatiales bacterium
ATAATCGCCGGATGGTGTTATGCCAATTGACCAAGTGGGCAGTTTGACTAAACCGAAGTTTAGCCGGAATTCGGGACATCCGGGCAATGCAAAATCAACCGTTTCATTTCTAGACTTCCATGAAATTGATTGAGAAAGCCGGCATATGCGTCGGCAGTGAGCTGGTGATGATGCAACCGAAACAGTTACCGGATGAAGTGGAACAGCTCTCTTCAGCAAGCCGCAAGACGTTTTCTCGTCCTGTTACAGGCCAGTTGCAGAAGATGAAAGAGAGGCTCATGGCGTATTACGACGCATTCCCGGGCAATGCGTCATTTCTGCGCGCCTTTGAGGAAGCCTTGCTGTTCTCTCCCGATGCCGGACAACGCGTCTACACCCGGATTCTCGCGGAGGATGCCGCTACACGCCTTGTCCTGCTCGGATTGCACGAATCACAACCGTTCCCGGTGCATGACCATGCGGGCACAGCTGCCTGTCATGTGGTCCTGTACGGATGCCTTCGCACAAGGCATTACAGGGAAGTAGCGCAAATCAACCACGCCATGGTGAGGCTGGAATGTTGCGAGGACAGGAGGACCGGGGCCGGAGAACCGGGCTTTGTAGACCGGGAGCATGCCATTCATGGTCTGGAGTCGGTCGGCGAGCGTGTTCTGGTACTGAACCTGCAGTCGAGACAACTGGATAGCAGGGAGCGTCACTGGTACTTCCCGGCATCCGAATCGCAAGGGGACGAGCAGCTCTGGTACCGGATCAGGCGCAAACAGCATGAGACGAGAAACCATTCAGATAAAAGACGAGGCTTCTAACGATGTCAGAAAAGTATCAGAAACCGGCCGGGAGCAGGCGAATAGCAGGTGTCATCGGTGGCCTTTTCACGGCCACATCGCTGTTCTTTTCACTCGAATGTGCAGCGGCGCATGATCTCGAACAAGGCATCAACGCCTACAGCAAGGGGCGTTTTGAAAAAGCCTATCCCATCCTGCGTCATCACGCAGATCTCGGCAACACAGAAGCCCAGATGTATCTCTGCCGTCTTTACCTGCAGAGCGACAATGCACCGGAGGACCTCGACCTTGCTTATCAGTGGTGTAAAGAGGCAGCTTCTGAGGGCCTGGTCGATGCCCAGTTCGAGCTTGGCGTCATGTACCTCGAGGGAGTCGGCATCGAGCAGGATGATGACCAGGCGCTGGAGTGGATCTTCCGGGCCTCCCTGCAGGGACACAAGCAGGCCGAACGCCTCATGGACCAGATCCTGCAAGGTGATTTTTCCATTGGCTGTTAAGCGAGGTATTTCCATGAGATCAGCAAACAAGAGACAGATTGCAACATGCCTGGCAGCGCTGTGCCTTGTCACTATCGTCGCCGGCGGCATCGCCCGGGCCGAGACTGCTGCCCTGGAGCAGGAGAAGCCCCTTCCTGCCAAAAAAACGACACCGCAACAGCTCTACCTGACGGCGCAAGAGGCGCACAGGATGTTGAGTGAAGCATCGGAAGAGACGCTCTTCATCGATATCCGCACGCGTTCAGAGGTGACATTTGTCGGCATGCCCGGTCAGGTGGATTTCAATATCCCTTTCATGTTCGAGGATGACTGGAAAGCGTGGGACGACGAAAAGGCGACCTACAAGCTTGCCTACAACCCGGATTTCATCAGCCGCATTCGCAAGGCAATCGAGCTCAAGGGTGACGCCAAGGGGAAGGAAACACGCATCATCCTGATGTGCCGTTCAGGCAAGCGTTCTGCACAGGCAGCACGGATCCTTCATATCGCCGGGTACAGAAATGTCTACACGGTCATTGATGGCTTTGAGGGCGACAAACTCAGGAGTGGAGAAAGGGCGGGGCAACGCCTCGTCAATGGCTGGAAAAACAGCGATCTGCCCTGGAGCTACCGCCTGGAGAGGGAAAAGCTGCTGTGATCAGCTTGCCCCGCAGTTTTACAAAAAACCGATAAACAGAGGAGTGAGGAAATGCAACAGATTGGCATGACAAAAATCGATGAGACACATCAACAGCCAGGTGGGCTGCTTGTGTTACTGACTTCAGGTCATGAGGATGGTGGCAAGCGCGCGACCCTGGCATACACGGCTGCATGCACCTCGGCTGCGATGGGCAAGAGGACACAGATCTTCCTTGCCGGTGATGGCAGTTTCTGGGGTTATCGCGGACGAGAAGAGGGCGTAGTGGTCAATGGTTTCCCGCCTCTCGAGGAGCTCATGGAATCTTTTTGTGAGCTCGGAGGGGAGGTCTATATCTGTACCTCATGTGACAGGGCCTGCGCAGTCCAGGGTGGGGAAGAGGCAAGGGAACTTGTCAGGCATGCATGGGTTCGGCCACGCGGCATGGCTGCTGTCCTCGATATGCTCGAGGGGGGTAAAAGCCTGACCTTCTAGACGCCGCAGCCTGGCGATCCGGGAGCCCTGTCGGGCGTTAAACGAAAGTTTAGGCCATGCGGGCAATAGGCTCTTCAGAGCCCCGGCGCTAAGATGACTTGCAAGGCAACTGCCCGAACACGAACCGGCTCACAGGAATCATCAGGAAGATGCGTGAGCTGGCAAGAAGAAGAGGCATCCTGCCTGGAATAAAAAAAAGGCTGAAGCTTGGTTTGCTGCTGTTCGCGCTTGCCGCAATCGATGTGTTCCCCTCTCGGCACATCAATTGAAAGCCAATCCTCCTCAGGGATGTGGCAAGGGCGACAGGAAAGCCGGCCGGCATGGATCGCCGGTGAGAAGACAGGGAAGTCATGCAGAAAGGAGTATTCAGGAAGAATCTTTGTCTGCAATGGAGTAACAGGGCGTTACCGGGCGATGATGGTGATGGATTGCCATCATCGCCCATCTTTTTCTCTCTGAGGATTCCTCTCTGGCAGCTTGTCTGCCTATGTTCCAGATCCCTCTTCACTGTTGTTGTGCGCCCGCACTGTTGTGGTGCGATTCATGGTGCGTTCTCTCTGACATATCAACCGGTCTATGAACGAAAACGCTCTGGATGCCGAAAACGGCAGGTTGCAGATGTCTGCCTCAATGAAAAAATTCGCTTTAGGCAGGGGGGGCAGTGGCACTCATTATCTATCGATGAAACATGTGGTTAAAGACTTTATTCATGCAGGTGTCTCACTTTGGTGGTGGATTCTTTTTCCCGGCTTCGAAAAGGTTTGGCATGGTGATTGCTTCACCCAATGGCACGGTGGCAGGACCCAAAATCCTGTCAGCTCACTTTCCAGACAAACCCAGGAGTCAACCAGATGCTGAAAAGCACACTCAAACAATCCCTGATCGGCGGCATGCTTGCAGCCGGGATGGCCTTTTCCACAGCCGCTTCTGCAGAAGAGACCATCAAGGTCGGTATCCTGCACTCGCTCTCAGGCACTATGGCGATCAGTGAGACCACCCTGAAGGACACCATGCTCATGCTCATCGAGGAGCAGAACAAGAAGGGTGGCCTGCTCGGCAAGAAGCTCGAGCCCGTGGTCGTCGATCCGGCCTCGAATTGGCCGCTCTTTGCCGAGAAGGCACGCGAGCTGATCGAGAAGGAGAAAGTCGCTTCAGTCTTCGGCTGCTGGACCTCTGTCTCGCGCAAGTCTGTCTTGCCAGTCTTCGAGGAGCTCGACAGCATTCTTTTCTACCCGGTCCAGTACGAGGGTGAGGAGTCTTCGAAGAATGTCTTCTACACGGGTGCGGCGCCTAATCAGCAGGCAATCCCCGCTGTCGATTACCTTATGAACGAGATCGGCGTCGAGCGCTGGGTGCTGGCCGGCACCGACTACGTCTACCCGCGCACCACGAACAAGATTCTCGAGGCCTACCTCAAGGCGAAGGGTGTGGCTGCCGATGACATCATGATCAACTACACGCCGTTCGGTCATTCCGACTGGCAGTCCATCGTTGCAGATATCAAGAAGTTCGGCGCAGCCGGCAAGAAGACAGCTGTTGTCTCGACGATCAATGGTGATGCCAACGTGCCTTTCTACAAGGAGCTTGGCAACCAGGGCGTCTCCGCAGAAGATATTCCGGTTGTTGCTTTCTCGGTTGGTGAGGAAGAGCTGTCCGGTATCGACACCAAGCCCCTCGTTGGCCATCTCGCTGCCTGGAACTACTTCATGAGCGTCGATGCCGAGGCCAACGACAGCTTTATCGAGAGCTGGCACGCTTTCACCAAGGACGAGGAGCGCGTCTCGAATGATCCCATGGAAGCGCACTACATCGGGTTCAACATGTGGGTCAAGGCGGTTGAGAAAGCCGGCACCACCGATCCTGCGGCTGTTCAGGAAGCACTGATTGGTGTTGCCGTTCCCAATCTGACCGGTGGGTACTCCGCGATGATGCCGAACCACCACATCACCAAGCCCGTGTTGATCGGCGAGATTCAGGAAGATGGCCAGTTCGATGTCGTCTGGGAAACCTCCGGCCTCGTTGCGGGTGATGCCTGGTCCGATTTCCTTGAGGGATCCAAAGATATCATCGCCGACTGGCGCGCCCCGCTCTCTTGCGGAAACTACAACGTCAAGACGGCCAACTGTTCTGGCCAGAACTTCGAGTAAGCAGTTACTCCCCCGGGTCGGGCGCTAGTCAGAGTCGGCGCCCGGCCCACCTCCAACCATTCAAACACAGACGTTTGCAATGCATATGAATTATCTGCCGAAAAGCCTTCTACGGCTCTGCCTGGGCTTTCTGCTTTTCGGCCTGGCTCTCCCGGCACTCGCTCAACAGCAAGCCGACTTTGAATCCGCGCTGCAGCTTCTTCAGGAGAAAAGCTACGACACAAAAAGCGAAGCGATCACGAAGATCGTCGCCAGTGGCCATCCAGAGGCGCACGCCGTGCTCGCTGCCATGCTGGAGGGCGATCTCTTTACACGTAAAAAAGAGAGGGACCTGGTCATTGCCGTCAAGGAAGGGCGCAAACTGAGAATTACCGGCGTGCTCTCCGGTGAGGATCTCGGGCTGGTCAAAAAGCGCAGCCTCAAAAAAGTGAGCGTTAACAACCAGTTGCGCGGGCAGATCCGCAGCGCGCTGGCGCTTTTGAATCTCGATAATCCGGACGCCGGTGAGCGTCTTGCTGCTGTCGGCGACATGCTCGATTCCATCGATGCCGAGAGCGCTGCCCTCTTGCGAGATGCTCTCGCAAAAGAGCGCGATGCAGATGTGCGCGAGGCGATG
>JASFPB010000191.1:0-5055 GCA_050116235.1 Chromatiales bacterium
AAAGGCACCCTGCTTGCGCGGCCTGACGGCTACTCTGCGCTTCGCATCCCTGACAGGCGCTCACCAACTCGCTGCGCTCAGACACGCCTCGCTTCTCTCCTGTCAGGGACTGCGATGCTCGACGCGTCAGAAGGGAAACAATCCCTGTCTGTTCGACCTCACCTGTAGGAGCCGAGCCCTCTCAGCGAAGAATTCACCCGCGGTGCGGGCTCCCACAGATAGTTTCAAAATTACACCCTCTGCGACTGGACGCCAACGAATACCGCAGAAAAAGCCGGAAAAAGCAAAAAGGTGTTTGAGCCGCGAAGCTGCGAGTTCTTTTTGAGCCGGCTTTGCCGAGGAACGCAGGGAACCCGCAGGGTAACTTCCCGACCGCTCCTCGCCACCCTGGCGTCGCGGCATTTGTGCATCCATGCACGGCAGAGCGAATGGTTTTGGTGACTTTTGCCGGAACAAAAGTCACTCGGGTGCGCGCCGACGCGCGCAGTATTACGATTCCCTTGCGCAGCGATACAAAACCTCTTTTCTCTCAGCACGAAAGACATCGTCATGTCGCCCAGATCCTCGGCAAGACGGCTTCCTTGCCGATGAGCATCGGCCTGATTTGCTTCCAGATCGCAACAAAGAGTTTTCTCGCCTGCTCGGTACTGTCACCGAGATAGCGGCAGACGAGCACGTCCCCGAGCAGGGTGACCCCGGTATATTTTTCAACGCCGGCGATCTCCCTGGCGTTCTCAAGAACGGCCTTGTCAGCCCCTGTCGCAACAAGAGTGGCGATAACCGGCTGATCGCGCAACGTGGCTGTCCCCGACAGTGAAGCGCCGTCAACAGCAAGCCGTTCCAAAAGCAAGGGTTTGCCATCGCGTCGCAGGCTGGTGGAAAAGAGAAGACGTCCCGCACCGAAGTGCTCATTGATCACAGGCCGCCCCAGACAATGGATCTCCCAGCCGATATAACGGGCATCGCCACGCAGATCGATCTCGGTACCCAGGTCAACCGCTGCATCGGGAAAAAAGATATTCTCCTGCGGTAACCATTCGAGACAGCCTTCATCAATCGAGAATCGCTGTAGCTGGCTCGCTTCCGGACCGATGCTGTTGTAGAACTTGGTTGCACCGGGTGTTGTTACGAGCGCTCTTGCACCGGGTTTAAGACGCGTATCGATCACCAGTCTGTCACCACCTGCGACGCCGCCCGGTGGATGCAGCAGGTAGAGATGGCAGGTATCGCCCTCCGGATGAAAAGTGCGCTGAACGGCCAGTGGTCCACGCTGGCGTCTCTGTGCCAGCACCGTACGCTCGGCTCGACGCTCGAAGCCAAGTTCGAGAGAGGCCTCCCAACCACTCCAGCCATCCTGCTGCAGCGCCACTGTCGGATTCATTCGCTGTTATCTGGCGCGGGCTGTTGTCACGCGACGTAT
Organism: Chromatiales bacterium; assembly: GCA_050116235.1. Taxonomy (GTDB): domain Bacteria; phylum Pseudomonadota; class Gammaproteobacteria; order Chromatiales; family Chromatiaceae; genus Sva-25. The sequence continues at coordinate 1,421 of JASFPB010000191.1, forward strand.
CACAGGACGAACGAGCATCAGCACAGGTGCCAACAGCAATGACAGCAGAAGAAGATGCTCGATGTTATGCACGAGCAGATGTGAATGGCTTACATGCGCAGCCACATCCCCGAAAGGCAGGAGCATCAGCAGTGTTGTTGTCAGTTTCATTTTCATGGTGTTCTCCTCGTTACACGGTGAGATATTCCTGAATAATAGTATCGTCGAGTTGATCCATACCGCCACTGGCGACCTGGCGCCCGCGATCGAGGATACAAAAACGGTCTGCCACCTTGCGCGCGAAGGGCAGCTTCTGTTCGACGAGAAGGACCGTCAGTCCGGCTTCGCGGTTGAGCTTGCGGATAATGTCACCGATCTCCTGGACAACGTTTGGCTGGATTCCTTCTGTCGGCTCGTCGAGGATCAGGAGTTTCGGATCGATGACGAGCGCTCGCCCGATGGCAAGCTGCTGTTGCTGACCACCCGAGAGGTCTCCACCCCGTCGACCGAGCATCTCTTTTAGAACAGGAAAGAGTTCAAAAATAAACTCCGGAATTTTTTTGTCCTTGCGCACCGGCAGCCCGATCTCGAGATTTTCCTGTACGGTCAGCAATGGAAATATCTGGCGCCCCTGTGGCACATAACCGATTCCCATTTCGGCACGCTTCTCGGCAATGACACCCGAGATGTCCTCGCCACGATAAAGAATCCTGCCGGAACGGGTAGGGAGCAAGCCCATAATTGTCTGCAACAGAGTGGTCTTGCCAACACCGTTACGCCCCATGATGACAGTGCACTCACCTTCCGGGGCTGTCATGTCAAGATCCCACAAGGTATGGCTCTGACCGTAATACTGATTCAGTGATTCGACTTGCAACATCTTCAACCACCCAGGTAAACGTCGATGACACGCTGATCATTCTGGACATCGTCCATGGATCCCTCGGCGAGCACGCTGCCCTGGTGCAGCACCGTCACCTTGCGTGCGATGGAGCGCACGAAATCCATATCATGCTCGACGACCACAACCGAATGCTTGCCAGCAAGTGACACGAGCAATTCTGCAGTGCGATCCATCTCCTGGTGTGTCATTCCGGCGACAGGTTCATCGACGAGCAGCAGGTGTGGTTGCTGCACCAGCAGCATGCCGATCTCGAGCCACTGCTTCTGACCATGCGACAGTGAGCCCGCCATGGCGTTGCGCTGTTCTTTCAGACCGATGAGGTCGAGGGTCTCGTCGAGATAGTCCTGCTGTTCGGAAGAGAGCTTCGCGAACAGCGTCGGCCAGACCCCCTTGTCGGCACGCAGCGCAAGTTCGAGATTATCGATAACAGGGTGGAACTCGAAAACTGTCGGCTTCTGGAACTTGCGCCCGATGCCGGCCGTCGCGATCTGCGGCTCGCTAAGTCTGAGCAGGTCGATGCGCTGCCCGAAAAACGCTTTGCCGGAATCGGGTTGCGTCTTGCCGGTGATAATGTCCATCATGGTTGTCTTGCCGGCGCCGTTCGGCCCGATGATACAGCGCAGTTCACCGGCATCGATGTAAAGCGTCAGGTCATTGATCGCCTTGAAACCGTCGAAACTGACATTGAGCTCCTCGAGATAGAGGATCGGTCCGTGACTGACGTCAAGATCCAGTGATGGAGGTGGAGCCATGAAGCTCCAGACCTCGTCACGGCGCATGGTTTCGCGAACACCACTGAGCATGCTCATGCCGGCTTCCTCCTGAAGAGCCCCGCGATGCCCTTCGGCAGGAAGAGTGTGACAAGGACGAACATGCCGCCGAGCGCAAAGAGCCAGGCATCAGGCCAGACCCCGGTCAACACGGTTTTCGCATAGTTGACGAGCAGCGCCCCGATCACGGCACCATAGAGAGTGTAGCGACCGCCGATGGCGACCCAGATCACGAGCTCGATGGAGTTGAGAGGCGAAAACTCACCCGGGTTGATGATGCCGACTTGCGGTACGTAGAGCGCACCGGCAATACCGGCAAGAATTGCAGAGAAGGTAAATACCCACAACTTGAAGTACTCGACGCGATAGCCGATGAAGCGGGTGCGGTCCTCGGCGTCACGAATCGCGACCGTGACACGGCCGAGCTTGGAAGTCACGATCCAGCGACAGGCCAGATAACCGAGTGCCAGTGCGACGGCCGAAGCGACAAAGAGGCCGACCTTGGTCGCATCGCTCTGCAGGCTGAACCCGAGAATGTCCTTGAAGTCGGTCAGGCCGTTATTGCCGCCGAAGCCCATCTCGTTGCGGAAAAAGGCCAGCATGAGCGCATACGTCAGCGCCTGGGTAATGATCGAAAGGTAGACGCCCGTGACCCTTGAGCGAAACGCAAGCCAGCCGAAAATGAAGGCCAGCAAGCCAGGCACGAGCGCAATCATGATGGCCGCGAACCAGAACATATCGAGCCCATGCCAGAACCAGGGCAGCTCCTTCCAGTTGAGAAAGACCATGAAATCCGGCAACAGCGGGTCGCCGTAAACGCCCCGGTCGCCGATCTGGCGCATGAGGTACATCCCCATGACGTAGCCGCCAAGGGCGAAAAAAGCAGCATGGCCAAGACTCAGGATACCGAGATATCCCCATACCAGGTCGACGGCCACAGCAAGGAGGGCATAGGTCAGGTATTTTCCGAAGAGACTGACTGTGTAGGTGGTGACATGGAACGGACTGCTCTCCGGTACCAGGAGGTTCAGCAGCGGTATGACGATGGCCACGGCAGTCAGGAACAGCAACAGGAGCTGCCCGCCGCGGTCGTCTTTCAGTACGCGAAAAACACCCATGGATCAGCCCTCCGCAGCCCGGCCCTTTTGCGGGAAGAGACCGCGCGGACGTTTCTGGATAAAAAGAATGATGAAAACCAGCACCAGGATCTTGGCGAGCACCGCACCGGCCCAGGGCTCCATGATCTTGTTCGCGACACCCAGCGTCATGCCGGCAACGAGTGTTCCCCAGAGATTCCCCACCCCGCCGAAGACCACGACCATGAACGAGTCGATGATGTAAGACTGGCCAAGATTGGGGCCCACATTCGTGAGCTGGCTCAGTGCCACGCCCGCAATGCCGGCGATGCCGGAGCCAAGGCCGAAGGTCAGGGCATCGACCCGCTCCGACCGGACTCCCATGGCACGTGCCATGGCCCGGTTCTGGGCAACGGCACGCACCTGGAGGCCAAGGGCGGTCTTTTTGAGAATCATGAAGAGCGCCGCAAAGACCATCAGGCTGAAAACGATGATGTAAAGGCGATTCCAGGTCAGGGAGAGAACACTGTTGATTTCGATAGACCCCGACATCCAGGACGGATTCGAGACCGGCACATTTTGTGGCGAGATCACGACACGTACCAGCTGCTGGAGTATCAGACTGATGCCGAAGGTCGCGAGCAGTGTCTCGAGCGGCCGACCGTAGAGAAAACGAATCACACCGCGTTCGATGAGCACACCGACGCCACCTGACACGAGGAAGGCCACCGGAATAGAGAGCAGCAAGGCAATACCAGGGTACTCCGGCATCACGACCTGGAGCAGGTAAGTGGTATAGGCGCCAAGCATGATGAGCTCGCCATGCGCCATGTTGATGACCCCCATGACGCCAAAGGTGATGGCCAGTCCGATCGCGGCCAGAACCAGCACTGAACCGAGGCTCAG
>JASFPB010000192.1:0-5040 GCA_050116235.1 Chromatiales bacterium
CAATTGCAGTAGTTTTCAGCAAGGTGAATAGAGGAGATCCTGCCCCATCATCCGGGCAAAAAAATCCCTGGCCGGAGTCATGTGGGTAGGCTTGGTTGGGTTGGCCAGGGATATAGAAACTTTGCCGTGATTCGACCGGCGCATTTGCGGGTAGTGCGCGGGATCTGTTGTATAGAGATGGTGCTGCCTTTCTCGAATTCAAGGCCCGGCACTGCTCTATCGATCAGGAGATGGGATCGTTTTGTTGTCCGGACGAATCCGGCTAGATCGGCATCCCGCAGATTTACCGCTGTTTTGACTGCCTCCTTACACTTCAGTCCCCAGCAGGTTTGATAAGTTCATTTTTACCTCTGATTTGATGAGGTTGTCAGCGATGCAGGGGTTGGCTCTGAAAATACCGGGGTTTTGCTGCAGTGGAGAGTGTTATCGTTAATTTCCATGCGAAATTATGCGATCGATACAATAACCGGTAGTTGCCAGCCATGCGCCCGAGATTCTTCCCGCCTGTCATTGCACTGATTGTTGCTGGCCTCATGTGGCTGCTCGACAGCCATTTCCCGCTGCTGCATCTCTGGGACGAACCCTGGAACAGGATCGGCCTTGTATTGATGGCTGCCGCGCTCGTCATCGATGGCTGGTCACTGGCGCTCTTCCTGATGCATCGTACAACAATACACCCCCTGAAGCCGGAGGATACATCGGCACTGGTTACCCGGGGCCTGTACAGATTTACGCGGAATCCGATGTATCTCGGGCTGCTGATTCTGTTGACGGGGTTTGCCGTCTTCATGGGAAGCCTCACACCACTCATGATGCTCCCCCTCTTCGTGATGGTGATGAACAGACAGCAAATCCTGCATGAAGAGCGCGTACTGGAGGAGAAATTCGGCGAAGAATACCTCGTCTACAAGAAACGCGTCAGACGCTGGTTATGAGAGCGGGCAGTTTTCCTCCCGGCCATACCCCGGGATTTATCATCATTCGCTCTTGTTGCTGACCAGTTGCCGGGCGTAATCGATAGCCTCATCAAGATACCAGCTGTAAAGCTCCACAGTATTGAGCCCGATGAGCATCTCCCCGAGTTGTTTCCCGCTGTAATCAAGAAGGATCAGTGTGGGTGTCACAACCATGTCGTAGTCAACGAAGAGTTCGCGTGTCTCGCGCTTCGACCCGTCGAAATCGATGAAGGTCTGGCCCTCATCGATGAGCATTTCGCGCATGATGACACGATTTGTATCATCCTCGTTGAGCAGCATCGGATTGAGAATTTCTTCCTTGATACGGTGGCATGAATCACAGAAGGTCTGGGAGAAGAGTAGCAGGATCGGGCGCTGGCTCTCCTTGCTGACTCGGGAAAGGTCCTGCATGTTGCTTGCCGGTTGAAGCTTCTTGTTGGTATTCATGTCGGCTCCGGGTGATTTTGCCGCGTTGCAATCGGTCAGGCGGGTTGACCCTACTGGTTGCCGGATATGCGCTACAAGTGTATTACACTAGCAGTCCGGATGCATGTAAACAGATGGAGGGATTGCCATGCGATGGCGTAGTGGTCGACGCAGCAGCAATATCGAGGACAGGCGCTCTTCCGGGCCTGCCAGGATGCGATTCCCTTTCCCTGCAGGGGGAGGAGGAAAAAAAGGAGGCGGTATCAGCCTGGGGGGGATTATTCTGGTGCTGATCCTGATGTTTGTCTTCGATATCAACCCGCTCGAGCTGCTGGGCGGCGGAGGCAGCCTTGCACCGACCTCCCAGGACCGTCAGGCGCTACCGGACAATCGCGGGGGGCCGGCTGCTGATGATGAAATGAAAGATTTTGTCTCTGTCGTGCTCGCTGATACCGAGGATACCTGGCATGCGCTCTTTTCCGAACTCGGCAGATCCTACAAAGAGCCGAAACTGGTGCTCTTTCGTGGTGCCGTGCAGTCAGCCTGCGGTTTCGCGCAAGCAGCGATGGGGCCTTTCTACTGCCCCGGCGATCAGAAGGTTTATCTCGATCTGAGTTTTTTTGAGGATCTGCATCGACAACACGGGGCACCGGGAGATTTTGCACAGGCCTACGTGATCGCTCACGAGGTCGGACACCATGTTCAAAATCTGCTTGGCACTTCCGGGAAAGTGCAACAGGCACAGAGAAGCGTTGACAAGAGCAGCGCCAATCAACTCTCGGTCATGCTCGAGTTGCAGGCGGACTGCTATGCCGGGATATGGGCACACCGCGCTGAAAGCGCGCGCCAGATTCTCGAGGAGGGCGATATCGAGGAAGCCTTGCGTGCAGCCAATGCGATCGGGGATGACCGGCTTCAGAAGCAGTCACGTGGCTACATCACGCCGGACAGTTTTACACATGGCACTTCGGAGCAGCGTATGCGCTGGTTCAAGCGTGGTTTGACCACGGGAACACTGCAAAGCTGTAATACGTTTGCAACAGACGCGCTGTAGTCTTCGCAACAAGAAAACCATGCGGAAGCGAAGAAAATGAGCACTACCACGCGTGTATTGCAGATCACGGACCTGCATATCAGGTCTGCTCCAACCAGCAAATTCATGAATACAGATGTCGATACCGATGTCACGCTGCAATCAGTACTCGACGAAATCCATGCCAACGAACCGGCCGATTCGATCGTTGTCGCGACGGGTGATCTTGTCCAGGACCCGGTCGAGGCTGCCTACCAGCGCCTAAAGCTGCAACTCACAGGCAGCCGCAATCGCTACTTTCTGATGCCGGGCAACCACGACAATCCTGTCCTGGTTCGCAGGGTCTGCAACAAGGACAACAGCTGGTGCGTCGGCCAGCAGGTCCTTGGCGAATGGTTGACGCTGTTTCTCGATACCAGCGATCAGCCCGAGCGTCCGGACGGCCTGATCTCGAGGGCCGAGCTTTCCCGCCTGGAGCGCACGCTGGCCGTCTGTGGCAACAAGCACGTGATGCTCTTCCTGCATCATCCGCCGGTGCAGGTCGGAAGCCCCTGGGTAGATGCCATCGGTCTCAGGAATTCCGACGAACTCTTTGCCATCACCGACCGCTATCCGCAGGTGAAGGGTATGGTTTTCGGTCATATCCACCAGCAGTTCGAGGCAGCCCGCAAGAATGTTCGCCTGATCGGCTCGCCCTCTACCTGCATCCAGTTCAAGCCCCGCACGGAGCATTTCGAGATCGATGTGCTGCCACCGGGTTACCGCTGGTTCGACCTCAATGCCGACGGTACCTTCGAGACGGGTGTCAAATACGTACACGCCCGGCTCAAACAGGCCGTCTGATCCTTATCCTGCAGGCCAATGAAAGACGCCGCTGACGAGCGGCGTTTTTTTCGTTGCGCAGATCGATTATTTCAGCGACCAGATCCGCACGCTTGCATCGTCACTGGTTGTTGCAAGGTAGCGTCCGTCGGGCGAGACGTTGACAGCAACACCGCAGAGATCGTGTTTCTGAAAGCGGGCAGTGGTCTCACCCGAAAGCGGGTCCAGGAAGAGCACGGCACTGTCGGTCTGGCGGCTGATGCTGGCCAGTTGTCCATCGGGTGTGAACTGGATGTTGTTGATGATGCCAAGGTGTTCCGTCTTCAGGCTTGCGAGTTCGCCAGAAGCAGGATCCCAGCGATAGAGCATGAACCATCCTGAACCATAGAGCGCCTCGCCATCCGGTGAGAAAACCAGCGTTCTCGGATCGGATGAGGGGCGCTGCATCTCGCGCATCTCGCCGGAACCAATTGCCGTCAGTAGCACGCGACCATCGGTGGAGCTTGTTGCGATAATCTCACCATCCGGGCTGAAGGCCACACTCCTGACCTGTCTTGAGTGGGGCCTGAAGCGCAGGGTTTCCTCTCCGCTGCGAAGCTGCCGGATGATCAGAGAGCCGTCCTTGTGTCCCGTGGCAAAGCGGTTGCGGTCGATGTCGATGGCGCTGGCCGTAACGGGTGTGGTATTCCAGCTTGCGAGCTCCGAGCCTCTGCTGCTCCAGCGTACAATCCTGCCGTCGTAGCCAGCCGTCAGGATGTTGCCGTCAGGCAGGAAATAAATGCCGTTGACTGAATCGGTATGTGCGCGCCAGCTGCGCAGATTGCGGCCATTCTCCAGATCCCAGAGCCGCAGGTAGCCGCTCCAGCCGCCGGACGCGAGAACCCTTGAATCGGGAGAGATGGCCAGCGAACTGCCGCCTGAGTGTGCCTGCTCGAGGACGATGTCCGCCTGTTGCCGGGGCTGCGAAGTACAGGCGGCGAGGGACAATGCGAGAATCAGGGCCAGCAGCCTCACAGTAGCTTGATTCCCTTGTTGAGATTGCGCCCGTAAAAGATTTCCAGCATTTCGCGCTTCAGGGCATCTGCAATACGGCGCTGCTCTCGCGGTGAAATATCATCTGCATCGATGCCGAAAAGATAACTGTTCAGGTTGAACTCCTTGAGAAGCATCTTCGTATGAAAGGTATGCTCCTGGTAGACATTCACATCGATCATCTCGTAGCGCCGCTTGGTGTCAGTCGCCAGGTAATTCTGGATCGAATTGATCTTGTGGTCGATAAAGTGCTTCTTGCCTTTCACGTCACGTGTGAAACCCCGAACGCGGTAGTCCAGCATGACAATATCCGAGTCAAAGGAGTGAATCAGATAGTTGAGTGCCTTGAGTGGCGAGATGCGTCCGCAGGTCGAGACATCGATGTCAGCGCGGAACGTGCTGATGCCGTTGTCCGGGTGGCTCTCGGGATAGGTGTGCACCGTGATGTGACTCTTGTCGAGATGGGTGACAACGGACTCGGGTAGCGGCCCGGGCGCTTCCGTATTCGAGAGTTTCTCCGCCGCGACCGGTTCTTCGGAGATCAGCATCGTGACACTGGCGCCCTGGGGATCGTAGTCCTGGTGGGCGATATTCAGGATGTTGGCACCGATGATATCCGATACATCCCTGAGGATCTGTGTCAGCCGCTCGGCGTTGTAGGCATCATCGATGTACTCGATGTAGGAGCTGACTTCTTTCGGGCTTGCCGCGTAGCAGATGTCGTAGATATTGAAGCTCAGGGTTTTCGTCAGGTTGTTGAAACCGTGGAGC
>JASFPB010000193.1:0-5003 GCA_050116235.1 Chromatiales bacterium
CGCGTCTTTACCGCCAGGCACGTCCGGGCGCTGATTACCAGTGGTCCCTTGATCTCATCAAGGCTTTCAAGGCGCGGAATCCGGACGTGCCAACCAAGTCGGGACTCATGGTCGGCCTCGGCGAGGAGCTCGACGAGGTGCGCGCTGTCATGCAGGATCTGCGCAACCACCACTGCGATATGCTGACCATTGGCCAGTATCTCCAGCCCAGTCGAGATCATCTGCCCGTCCGGCGTTTCGTGACACCGGAAGAGTTCGATCTGCTGGCCTCCGAGGCGGCGTCGATGGGATTTTCCAACGTCGCGAGCGGTCCCATGGTCCGCTCCTCCTATCACGCCGACCTGCAGGCCAATCCGTTGCTCGACCAAAACTGACGTCCACCGTGAACTTCGAAACGATCAGGGCCATCGATGCCTTGTTGCTTCCGCCAGGCCTCTTCTTCATCCTCGCGCTCATCGGCCTGCTGCTCGCTTTTACGCGTTTCGGACGCCTGCTGCTTTTTATTTCGGTAATTTTCCTCTACTTGCTAAGTACACCCTGGCTGGCGAGCCGGCTGATCTCACCCCTGGAGCAGCAATACCCGGCAATCACGCCCGAGGCACTGAGTACGAGCAATGCGGATGTTCTCGTCCTTCTCGGCGGGGGCTACTTCGGGGAATCCGTCGAGTATGCGGATACAGCCATCGGCCCCTACTTCGCGGAGCGGCTGCGCTACACGGCCTGGCTGGCCAACCAGACCGGGTTGCCTGTTCTCGTCAGCAGCGGCAAATCGGATGCACCAGCCGCAGCCCGGATCCTCGAGAGCCAGTACGGTGTCGAGTCAGTAGCGGTCGACGACAAGAGCTGGAATACGCTCGACAATGCCGCCAACACGGCGGAGCTTGCCCGGCAGCTGGGTTATGACCGGGTCGCGGTCATCACGCATGGCTGGCATATGCCACGCGCAATCTGGAGTTTCCGCAAGGCGGGACTCGATGCGCTGCCGGCACCCATGGGGCTGACCCACTCGATTTCCGAACCCGACAAGATCCGCAGCTGGTATCCCTACTCCATCGCACTGCAGCGCAGCGACAAGGCCATACACGAGCATGCAGGGCTGATGTGGTACAGGTTTCTGGCGAGCAGGGCCAATGCAGTGGAGCAGCCCGCGGGAACAGAAACGGAACCGCTGGAGAAGCCGGAAGAAGGCGACAGTGAGCTAGAACCGCTCAACCAGGAAGAGAAGAAGCCGTCTTGAATGTCTGGCGGCTTTCCCGCAGATTCCGGCGCAAATATTTCAGCACCCTGACGACATACTGTTGCGTTTCACGATAGGGCGGAATGGTTCTTCCGTATTTCATGACGGCACCTTCACCCGCGTTGTAGCTGGCAATAGCGAGCTTGACGTCATTGTCGAACATGGACAGCAACTTGCGCAGGTAGTTTGCCCCTGCGTCGATGTTCTGCTCGGGATCGGTCCTGTCAGAAACGCCAAAACGCCTGGCCGTCGCTGGCATGAGCTGCATGAGGCCAACGGCACCGGCGCTGGAGACAGCGTTGGGGTCATAGGCAGATTCTGCCTCGATCACTGCATGAATCAGCTCCGGCATCAGGTTGTATTTTTTGGCTTTCTTCTCCACGAGGCCGGCATATTTTGGAAGGTTATACTCCTTCGCCTTCACGTCGGGTTTCTTTTCGACAGGTATCCGTTTCTCGATTTCGCGTGCCTTGACGTCACCCCAGGTCAGCTGCATTTTCTTGACGAGTACAAAGGGTAACTCCAGCTCCTTGTCCGTGTAGACCATAGAACCGTCCGGAGCGCGGTACTGATAGGCGATCCCGGCATAGGCTGCCGAGAGAGGCAGTAGCATCAGAAATAACAGAACCAGTCTTGCGAATCGCATTGAATTTGCTGGATTTTTATGATTACAGAAGAGTATATCCTGCAACTTGCAGCTCCGCCAGTCGGCAATCCCGGCTGCTTGCCGAAACTTTTTCTCATACTCTGAAGCTTCCGGCATCCCTGTCATGGACTCGATGAGGCATCGATTGCAATTCTCAGGATGCGAGGCGTTTCTGGATTTCCCTGCGCGCATCTGCGATGAGCGTATCCCGATCGATGGATTCCAGAATTTCACGGACAACCAGCTTGGGCCCACCCTCGCCCCAGGATTTGCCTTGCGCCAGATAACGTTCGGCGGCCTGGCCAACAACCCAGGTGCTGTAATAAGCCAGCGCTCCCTGGGCACTGCCGGTGACCACAGTGGAGAGTCCAGCCGTCCCCAGTTTCAGGGCAGAAGAGAGAAAATGCACCGCCCAGACCGTGCCCATGAGCAGTATCATCTGGGCGCCGATGGTTTTCACCAACCCGCTGGCTTCCCCCTTGTTGAGTGGCAACCCGTAAATTTTCGACAAGTGAACGATCATGGACACATCGACGACAGCTGCAGCCACCAGGTCTGCAACAGGTACAGGGTTGATCGCGACCGCGATTCCCTTGGCGAGAGAGTAGGTTCGAATCAAACGGTTACCGAGGTGACGCTTTGCCTCCATGATACGCACAGCAACCTGGTCGCTCAGGTGTCCGGCAAACAGCGAGGCATTGACAGCCGCCAGGCTCTTGCCTTCGCGCTCCAGGATCGACCAGAGACGCGCGCGCACGGCTTCGACATCCACAAGCGGCTGCCTGCTCGTCTCTGTCTCCCTGCCGTCTTCATCGACCCGGATCAGGACTTGCGTCGCGGGTTCTGCCGAAGCGGTGACGATATCTTTCTCTGCCACCAGACCATCAAGATGCATGACAAGCGAACGGCGAATCTGGTCCAGTTGTTCCTTGCTGTAACGGTCGGCCTTGTTGAGCACGAGAACCAGGGGCATGCTCAGCGCCTTGAGGCGTCGCAAGGCATCGAGTTCGGTTCCAGTGATATCGCCATCGACGACGAAAAGTACGATATCGGCACGTTGCGCCACCTCTGCCGCCAGCTGTTCACGGGCCTCGCCATCCACCTCGTTGATACCGGGCGTATCGATCATGAGGATGTTGCCGGCGGAATACTCGCGCCAGTTACCCATGGCAACAGTGCGTGTTTCACCGTGCAGCGGGCTGGTGGAGAAGCGGCTCTCACCGAGCAGCGCATTGAGCAGTGCAGACTTGCCAACGCTGACCCGGCCGTAGACAGCGATATGGATCTCTTCATTTTCCAGCTTGTCGAGCATCAGCTTGACCTGCTGGTATTCCTGCTCGAGCTCCTGGCGCACAGATTCAGGCACGCGCGAATCATCGATGAATTCACGCAGGCTCTCGCGGGCAAGCTGCAGATGACGGTCGCCCTCTTCAGCCGTTGTTGCGCTTTCCGAGTTCCTCGAGCGCCATCTTGGCATAGCGCCGCGCAGACGACTCCAGATTGACACCTATTTGCTCCTTGAATAAGCGGGAAGCGACCAGGGGTCGCAGCTCGCCACGCGTTTGCAATGACAGGGCAACCGCCTTGCCAAGCGTATTGAAAATCATACCGTAGGCGATGGCATGCAGCAGACCGCCGGCAATCGTTCCGACGCCGGGAAATGCCTTGAGACCGTTGCCTGCGATGGCCAGTAGCAGCGTCTTCGTAGTCCCCACATGCTTCTGCACCAGCTCGATCAGCAACTGCGTGTCGGCCTGGCGCACCGGCACATTGTAGAGATCCGAGAGCTCGCGCACCATGCGTGTTCCAAGAACGCCCTGTATGAGCAGATCGGAACCCGGAGAGATCGCGGCCAACCCGCCAACAACGGCTTTTCGCGAGTAGTCCGCAACGATCTCCTGTGCTCGTTGCGCACGCTCCTCTGCCATCGCATCCTCCAGCTTGCGCTGTGCGAGTACGAAGACAGAGGCATCGCGCAGGCTGTCGAGGACATCACGACGGGTATCGATGACATGCTGGATTGCATCGAGCAAGGCATCGACCTGTGGGGGGACAGGACGCACCTCCTGCTCCTCACTGCCATCCGGTAATTGCCTGATCACGACCTCTTCACGGCCGCTTTGCACGGTCACGACAGGAATTCCCTCCAGTCTCTGTGACAGCGACTGCAGGAGCGTCTCCAGCGACTCCTTCTGATACCAGTCGGCCTTGTTGAGTGCGACGATGACCGGTTTATCAAGTTCCCGAAGCATTCCGATAGCCTCGAACTGACTGCGAGTGAGGTCACCGTCTGTCACAAAAACGACAAGATGGCTGCGTTGCGCCTCCTCCCCGGCAATCCTGTCGAGCGAACCGCCAGCCTCGTTGAGACCAGGCATGTCGACAAGTACCAGCGCATCGCCGGCAGGGCTGTTCCAGCGAAACTCCTCGAGTTTCCTGGTCGTACCACCTGTCACGGCAGTCGCGATCTTCTTACCCGGTAGCAATGCCCTGATCAGTGATGATTTGCCACTGCTGATCTCTCCGAAAACAGCAACATGTATTTCGCCTGCCTCACGGCGCTGACGAAGCTCTGCGAGCTCCTCTTCGATCCGCGAGGTCTCTATCCCCTGCTCACGTGCCTCGGCAAGCTGGTTGACAAGACTCTCCTCGTCCGGCGTCTCTCTGCGGGATTGCGGCATGGTCTTTTTTGTAGTGCCCGGCCTGAAAAGCCACCAGATAACCGCAATTGCCAGACCGAAGATCAGCAGGACTATTCCGGCATAGATCAGCTTCACCCACTCCGGAAGCGTCTGCAACTGCTGCCAGAACTCGAGCAGGCTGCCAAGCGAGAGTGTCAGCAACAACACAAGCAGCATGGCGAAGAGCAAGAGTGCGATGGCGATTGCGGCCCGGATTTTTCTACTCAAGGAATGACTATCCGGCAATCGGGGTTATCCACAAATGCTGTGGATAACTCTGTGGAAATGAACTTGAAATGAGCGTTAAATGCAGGTTGCAATTGAATCACTGCCAAATTGTCTAATAATTGATCAGAATGGATTATTCGTTTAATTTCAATTGGTTGCGCTATTTTTATACTGTCATTTATGTATAACAATAACTAAATTTGCTTTTTTT
>JASFPB010000194.1:0-4991 GCA_050116235.1 Chromatiales bacterium
TCAGAGTGTTGATCTTTCTGCGGACGGTCTCCCGCGGCATCCCTGTGCCATCGGCGATGGATTGCAGGTTGATGTGTCTCGAAACCCCGGCTGGACGATGACCCTCCCTGAACTCGGAGTAGCTCAGGCCTGCCGTCCGCCGGTTCATCAGTGTGCGCGTACCGATGGCGCTCAGGATCAGGACCTGGTCCAGGTCCCCGTCGCAGAGCTCGCGGCAAAGAATTAGCAGCGAGGTGAATCCGTGATTGTGGATCGGCCAGAGGTCGCCGAAGTGCTCATGCAGGGTTTCGCGTTTTAAAACCATGGGATTTGAATCAGTGAATCGTTGAATGGAGCTAGAAAAAAGGTTCGCCCAAATTGGGCGGCCTGACAAACACGGGATTTAAGCGGTTGAATACACTCAATATCAGTCTAGCTTAGACATCGGCGACTAAACCTTAAAAATCTGCCTACACCAATACATGAGGAAAGACTATGTTTGATCCCGCGAATTTCAGACTGGACGGGGCGATCGCGCTGGTGACTGGCGCAGGTGCCGGAATCGGGCGAGCCATTTCAGAAACTTTTGCCGGGGCAGGGGCGGCCGTTGCCGTCACGGATCTCGACGCAGAGGCTGCGGAAAACGTCGCCCGGGGAATTGTCGACGCTGGAGGGCGCGCCTTCGGCGCGGCTTGCAACGTCACGAAGGAAGAGGACCTCGCTGCCGTCGTGGAGCGGACAGTCAGTGAACTGGGTGGGCTGACTATCCTCGTCAATAACGCGGGTGGAGGTGGTCCGAAGCCGTTCGATATGCCGATGGGTGACATGCGTTGGGCCTTCGAGCTCAACGTCTTCTCGGTGTTCCGGCTTTGCCAGCTTGCCGCACCGCACATGGAGGCGGCGGGCGGCGGCTCGATTCTCAACATCACCTCGATGGCAGCCGAGAACCGCAACAGGCGCATGGCCTCCTACGCGTCTTCCAAGGCTGCCGAGAGCCATCTGACACGCAATATCGCCCACGATCTTGGTCCGATGAACATCCGCGTCAACGCCATTGCGCCCGGCGCGACCAAGACGGCTGCGCTGCAGTCGGTGCTCACGCCAGAAATTGAAAAAGCCATGCTGACACACACCCCGCTGAAGCGCCTCGGCGAACCCGGGGACATGGCCAACGCGGCACTGTTTCTCTGCTCACCGGCGGCCGCCTGGGTCAGTGGCCAGGTCCTGACTGTTTCGGGCGGCGGCGTGCAGGAACTCGACTGAAGACTGGTAACCTTTGTAAAGACACAAGAGGAATTACGAATGACGACTTTTGATCCGTTTGCGGAATTCCGCATGAATGGGCATACCGCGATTGTGACGGGCGGTGCCCAAAACATCGGTGCCGCAATTGCACGCAGCTTTTCCGGTGCTGGTGCCGACGTGATGATCGCCGATCTCAACGGCGAAAAAGCCGAGGCCACGGCTGCCGAGATTTCCGCACAGACGGGCGGGCAGGTCATCGGCATGAAGTGCAATGTTACCGAACAGGACGACATCGACGCCTGCGTCAAAAAGACGGCCGATACCTTCGGCGGCATTTCGACACTGGTGAACAACGTGGGCTGGGGCAGAGCTTACGAGGATCCCCTGGACGTGCCCATGGAGGAGATGCTTGAGAGTTACAAGCTCAATACGCTTGCGGCCCAGCAGATGACCGCCGCTTGCCGTCCTTACCTACTCGAGGCCGATAATGCGACCATCACCAACTCCGGTTCCCTGGTCGGCACCCTGCCGGCATTCGATTTTATCGCGTACTCTGCAGCGAAGGCCGGGCTCAATCACATGATGCTGGGGCTCGCGCATTACTTCGCCCGCAAGGTGCGCATCAACACGGTGCTGATTGGTACGGTTCTGACGCCCGGCTACGCGGATGCGGGGCTCGACGAGGAAGTGCAGAAAGCCTTGACCCACCCGGACAACCTGACCGGAAGGGCAGGCCGGCCGGAGGACATCGCGAACGCCTTCCTGTGGCTGGCTTCACCGGCCGGTTCCTGGGTCTCGGGGCAAACCATCAATGTCTCAGGTGGTGGCAAGCGAGTCCGGCTGATCCCCGAGTAATCGCGCGGCTCCAGCATATGCGAATCAGTCTCGCTGGCGCCATGATGGCGTTGATCCTGCTGCCTTGCCTCGTTCAGGGGCAAGGCGTGGGCGCGTCGGCAGGTGGAGTTGGTGCTTCCGGTGGACCCGGTTACACAGCGACCGAGGTGCTGCCGCCCGGTAGTCTCATATCCGGAGTCGAGATTCTCGTCAGCGATGTTCCCGATTCAGTCAGCGAGAGCGACTTCGAAAAGACGGTTCGTATTGCGCTGGGCGTCGAGACGGGCACTGTCTGGGATTCCGTGCTCGGAGCGGCTGCGCTTGCCCGCGTACGGTCACAGCCGGGAGTGCTCGATGCGTCACTGACAGGCACGCCGGATCGAAGTGGCAACGGTTATCGGCTGATCCTGAAGGTGCGGGGCGGCGAGTCCGCGGCGCCAGCCCGGTCGGGTCTCCTGGTTGAGGGGGCGAGTGGCCAGTTCCCGGTTCTCTACCGGGACGAACGACGCTATCTCAAACTCGAGCTCTCGGGCGGGCACGGGCTCTTCTCCGATGGCAATCCCTGGTTCGGGCGACCGGAGGTTTTCACGGCAGGCAATCCCCTGGTGGAGGACCCTGCTGCCGGAGCCGATACAGGCGACCGGGCCACATGGATGGAATCCTTTCTTCAGTTCGGCCTGTCCGGGATCACGCCGTTGAGTCCGTCTGGCGTATATCTCTTCGGGTCCCTGACCGGTGTCGCTGTGATTTCCTATGGTCAGGACATCTTCCGTAGCGATACGCGCACCAGCGTCGATCTCGAGAAGGCCTATGTCGGCCTGCTCTATGCGCCGGATGATAAAGACCTTCGCCTGAAGCTCTCAGTCGGGCGCCAGAACTACACCCTCAACAGCGGCTTCCTGGTGTCGCAGTTTGGCTCGCAGTGGAATGCAGGCCCGAGACCCGGCGTCTACCTCGCACCGCGAACGACCCAGGACATGTCGGTGGTGGCAGCGGCGAAGTACCGTAACTGGACGGGCACCTTCTTTGCGCTGGACCCCAACGAGCTGGAGTCGCTGGAATCCGATACCCGTCTGCTCGGCCTGAATGTTGCGCATGACCCTGCCGGGCGATGGTCCTGGGACGTCAGTGCATTGCATGTGCCCCGTTCGAATACCGTCTACCGCGCTCCCGACGGCCTGTCGCGGGGACGCGAGGGCCTGTGGACAGCGGCCGCGCACTTGCGCATGCACACGCGGCCGGATCGTCCCGATATCTGGTTCGAGACAGAGCTTGCCCATCAGGTGCATGACAAATTCGACATGGCTGCCTGGGCCGGCTATGGTGAGCTCGGCTATTACGCGCGCGACACGCGCTGGACACCGAGTATTTCCTACCGCCTGTCGGGGTTCAGCGGGGACGATCCCGATACGTCGCGCTACGAGCGTTTCGACTCACTCTACTCGGGCGGGCTTGATCACTGGTTACAGGGCATCAGTATCAACAAGCTGTTGACGCAGTCAAACCGGATTTCCCACCGCGTGCGAATCAATGTTGCGCCGATACCGAAGCTGAACCTGACGCTTGATCTCTACCGTCACGTCGCAGACGAGCTTAACAATCTGGGCGGTAATCCTGCCCTCGGTACTCTGAAGAGTCGCGATCTCGGTGACGAGATTCAGCTGACAGCGCGCTGGCAGGTGCGTCCGAATATGCTGGTGATGGGGATTGCGTCCGCGGCTTTTCCGGGAGATGCGATCGAGGCTGCGGCCTCAGGTGACGTTGACCCCTGGACCACGCTACAGCTGCAGTTCTTCTGGGGGTTTTAAAAACTACGGAAACTGGCTGAGCGGCTGCAATATACCGAGAAGGGCATCAGTCAGTAAAGACGTCTGCGCGGTGTCACCGGGCAGAGTTCAAAAGCACTTACTGATTGCCAAAGCTGATGATGGAATCAGAACGGGCAGGGAGAGCCTAATGGCCATAATCGATGCCGATGTCCCTGTTTCTCTGAAAGCTTGACCGCTTTTCTTAGCGTTGCCTTTTCTTTATGGAGGGTTTCTTAAGACCATGGCGGTGACCAGCATCTTCAGAATGGTATTCGCGACAATCCTGACTTTGGTCGTGTTTACCGTTTCAGCCGGTGCGGCATCCGGAAAATCCTGCGGCTGAACGAGTAAGCTCACCGGACCTTAAGGAGAAATATCGATATGAAATGCTCTCGGCATCGATTTAATGTCGCCAGTGGACGACTGATTATCGTATGGGTGATTCTGATCATCGGTGCTGTGTTGCAGGGTTGCGCGACACCACCTATGCGGGGAATACCTTTGCCGCAGGAACTTAGTACGTCCGCAACAGTCCCGGGCATTCCCGATGCGCGACGATGGGGTGATGAGCGTCCGTCAGGTCTTGATGCGTGGCTAAGTCTTCCGAAGAAAGATCTGCGTGCGCGTTACGCTGGTGTCATGAACCGTCCTCATAGCTACCTCGTTATTTCCGGTGGGGGAGCAGACGGAGCATACGGCGCTGGTCTCTTGTGCGGCTGGACGGATCACGGAACGCGGCCCGAATTCCAGATCGTTACCGGGATAAGCACGGGTGCGCTGATTGCTCCTTTCGCCTTCCTGGGGTCGGACTATGATCCGCTGTTACGCGAAGTGTACACGCGTTATTCCACCAGGGATCTAGTAGCTCCGCGTAGCCTGTGGCAGATTATTCGCAGTGATTCTGCAATGGACACCACTCCGCTGCGTTCTTTGATAGCGCAGTATTTCAACGATGACGTGATAAAAGCTATTGCCGCCGAGGGCCGCCGGGGACGATCTCTGCTTGTCGGTACATCCAATCTCGATGCCGCCCGACCGGTGATCTGGGATATCACCCGTATTGCAGACAGCGGTGCACCGGGTGCACGTGACTTGATTCATGATGTGATCCTTGCATCCGCCTCG
>JASFPB010000195.1:0-4944 GCA_050116235.1 Chromatiales bacterium
GAGGAAGTCAGACCTATGTTCACAAGATCCTCGGAGATCTCGGCTGGCGCACCAGCAAGAACTGCCGTGTCCTGACCATCAGGCGGTCTGACAAGTGTGTCGAGCTGCTGTTCGATGACGGGAGCAGTCGCCTCTTCGACCAGGTCGTGGTGGCCACCCACGCGGATCAGGCACTGAAGCTGCTCGAGAGACCAACGCAGACGGAATCCCGGCTCCTGGGCCGATTCCGCTACCAGCAGAATCATGCATGGCTGCACAGCGACAGGCGTCTAATGCCGCGCTCGGGCCGCGTCTGGTCGGCCTGGAACTACCTTGCAGACACCCGTGGTATAATGCCCGACAGGGTTTCGGTGACCTACTGGACGAACCTGCTGCAAAAGCTCAACACAGAGCGTAACTACTTCGTGAGCCTCAATCCCCTCTGCGAACCGGAAAAGGTCCTTGCCAGCATGATCTACGAACACCCCCTGTTTGACAGCGGTGCCATCGCTGCCCAGAGACGGCTTGGGACCATTCAGGGACGCCGGAGAACCTCGTTCTGCGGCAGCTATTTCGGCTATGGCTTTCACGAGGATGCCCTTGCATCTGCCGTCGCAGTAGCCCCTGAACTCGGAGTCGCTCCCCCGTGGCAGAAGACACCCGGCATCGAGGCGGCCTGATGTCCGGCTTGTATCTGGGCAATGTCATGCACCGGCGCCACGATGCCCGGGGTATGCATTTCAACTACAAAATCTTTCGCATGCTGCTCGATGTCGATCGGCTCGAGGAGCATGCATCCGGCATGCGACTCTTCTCTGTGGATCGCTGGAATATCTTCAGTTTCAGGCGCAGTGATCACGGTCCGCGCGATGGCTCCGCACTGAAACCCTGGGCTGAAGCCCTGCTGCACAGGCACGGTATAGAGACTGCTGGCGGAAAGATACTGCTGCTCGCGATGCCGCGACTGTTCGGATATGCCTTCAACCCGCTCAGCATCTGGTACTGTTTCGACAAGAGCGATCGGCTGGACTCGGTCATTTGCGAAGTGCGTAATACCTTCGGTGAGTACCACACCTATGTTCTGCGCGGGAACAACCCCGAAGCCGGCGTTCTCGAACAGCGAGCCGCCAAGTCTTTTCACGTCTCGCCCTTCATGGCAATCGTGGGCGAATACCGTTTCCGCATCGATACACCGCGCGATGACTACCTGCTGCACATCGAGTACGTCGATGGCGAACAGCAGCTGCTGACAGCCGTGGAACGAGGGCGGCGCAGGGAACTGAATGACAAGGGCCTGCTCGGGATACTTGCCATCATGCCGCTGGTGACCTTCAAGGTGATGGCCGCAATTCACTGGCAGGCGGTGAAACTCTGGCTACATGGCGCTAAGATATACCCGCATCCGAACCGTTCGCGCAGTGAGGCAAAGAAATGAGTGCAGAAGAGCGTGCACTACCGGCAACCGGCGAAAGCAACAACA
The DNA here is from genome assembly GCA_050116235.1 of Chromatiales bacterium. Taxonomy (GTDB): domain Bacteria; phylum Pseudomonadota; class Gammaproteobacteria; order Chromatiales; family Chromatiaceae; genus Sva-25. The sequence continues at coordinate 1,460 of JASFPB010000195.1, forward strand.
GGTGGCATCCTCTCCAGGCCCTGTTTCGTGCAACAGGCATCGATCGCAAGATCGACATTCGAATCGGCCATGCCGGAACTGTTCGATCCGGCAACGACAGGCCGCACCTGACAATTACCAGGCCGCTCCGGCTGCTGTCGCGACTCCTGATGCGTGGCGATCTTGGCTTTGCCGAAGGCTACATGGCCGGCGAGTGGGAAACGAATGATCTCACCACCCTCTTCATGGCTATCGGTGCAAATGAATCGCGATCCCGCATCAGGCAAGGCATCTTGTCAGAAAGGATTCGCGAGCGGGTTCGCCATGCACTGCGCAGCAACAGCCGTAATGGCAGCCGCAGGAACATCGCCTATCACTACGATCTCAGTAACGATTTCTATGCGCAGTGGCTCGATCCAACGATGACCTACTCCAGCGCGGTCTTCGAAGAACCGGTCACCTCGCTGGAGGATGCCCAGCATCTCAAGTATCAACGCCTGCTCAACGCCCTCAATGCGCAACCGGGGGATCATATCCTGGAGATCGGCTGCGGCTGGGGCGGCTTCGCCGAAGAGGCCGCGAGGCGTGGCTGCCGTGTCACCGGCGTGACCCTCTCGCGAGAACAGCTCGCCTATGCGCGCGAGCGAATGCGCAAGGCAGGTGCTGAAGAACTCGTCACGCTCGAGTTCAGGGATTACCGGGAACTCACGGAGCAATACGATCACATCGTATCGATCGAGATGTTTGAAGCTGTCGGCGAACGATACTGGCCGCTCTACTTCAACAAACTCAGGGAATGCCTGCGTCCGGGCGGCACAGCCGCGCTTCAGATCATCACCATCGACAAGCATGCCTTCGAGCACTACCGACGAAGGACAGATTTCATCCAGCGCTATATTTTCCCCGGCGGCATGCTTCCAACCACAGAACGGCTCGACCAGCTGGCAGAGGATGCCGGCCTCGGGATCGAGGAGAAGCGTTTTTATGGTCGGGACTATGCACGCACACTGCGGGCGTGGCATCAGGCCTTCGATGCCTGCATGAACGAGATATCAGCCCTGGGTTTCGACGACCGATTCCGCCGTATGTGGAAATACTATCTGAGCTACTGCGAGGCGGGTTTCCTGCTCGACCGGATCGACCTCCTGCAGCTCACACTCTCCCGTCCCGCCCAATAAAAAACCGCATCCGGGGATGCGGTTTTGACGGGAACCTGGGCAGGATTCAGGAACAGCCGCCCTGGGAGCCACAGGTGTTGCAACCACCGCCGCCGACCGGCTGCAGGTTGTTGAAGACGAAGCTCGCGTCACCGTTGCCTCGATCGACAAAATCGATCTCGACACCGCGGATATGCGGCAAGGTGCCATCATCGACGATCACCTTGAAGCCTTCGTAATCGCGCACCATGTCATTGGGATTGAGCTGGTCGGTAAAGCTCATACCGAAGCTCACACCACTGCAACCACCCGGTGTCGCATAGACGCGCACGCCAGCGATGTCATCCTCGATCTGGGTGATCAGTTCGGCCATCTTTCCCTGGGCATTCTGGGTGAGGGTCAGATCTGTATCTGACAGGAGGTTGGTAGCACTCATTGATCATCTATCTCCACGTTTCACAATACCTGAGCATTTTACCATGAAATTTCTTCTCTGCGAGGACTAAAGTTTGTGTAACATTTGAACATGTAGCAGGGTCAATAGTCTTTACAGTGGCTCCAGGGAGCGCGGCTGCCTGCAACATCCCACCATCCAACGGGAGGAAAACAACAATGCGCCTGTTCACAGCACTTCTTTTCATGCTCGCGACAACGATCGCTTTTGCTGAAAACAGCACGAAGGAAAACGGTTATACCATCCATCACAACGCTATCACGACTGACATGCTCACACCGGAGATCGCCCGCGAATATGGACTGATTCGCAGCCGTAACCGCGCCATGCTCAATGTCTCGGTGATCAGGGAAGTCGACGGCACCACAGGCCAGCCAGTCCAGGCGGAAGTGCGTGCCTCGAGTACCAACATCATCGGTCAGCAGCGCAGGTTGAAGATGCGCGAAATTCGCGAGGGCAATGCCATCTACTACATCGCCGATTTCCTGGTCAGAAACGAGGAACAACTCAACTTTCACATTGACGTGAAGCCCGAGGGTCAATACACCTGGATCCCGGCTACTTTCTCGCAGACTTTCTATACCGATTGACGCTATCGCCGGCGGCTTCAAACGAAGCCACGGTAGAGCGTGTAAAGGCCAAAAAGGATCAGAAGAACCCCGGCAGCCGCACGCACGCGCGGCTGCTGCAACCGGCGCACGAACTGGCCCGCAAGCAGCCCTGTGGCCAGCAGGTTTGGCAAGGTGCCAATGCCGAAGGCCAGCATCAACAGGGCGCCGTCGACAGCACCGCCCGAACCGAGTGCCCAGATCAGCATGCTGTAGACCAGCCCGCAGGGCAGCCATCCCCATACCAAACCGAGCAGCAATCCCTGTCCCGGATTCCTGACCGGCAGGAGCTTTCTGCCAGCAGGCTCGATTTTTCTCCAGATCATCCCGCCCGCATTCTCGATATGACGCAGAAAGCGGCTCCAGCCACCGAGATAGAGCCCCATGAGAATCATCATGAGCCCTGCAATCACAGCCAGCACCAGTTGCAGTGACTGGATTCGCATGACACCCAGCGATAGCTGGCCGATGCCGCCGACAACTGCACCGGCAATGACATAGCTCGTGATACGACCGATGTTGTAACCCAGCAGGACCGGCAGTTTCGGGCCCTGTTTCTGTCCGGGCATGGCAAGAGAGAGGGCGCCAACGATACCACCACACATACCGACACAATGCACGCCGCCGAGCAAACCTGCAGCGAGTGCCGCAAGCAGTGAGAGTGGTTCGTTCATGCCTCTTTGACCCGTGTGAATCTCCCGGCTAGCCAGACCAGCAGAAAAACCGGAATGCCGATCATGGACGCAGCAAGGAAAAAATTCTGATAGCCCACTGCATCGACAATCGAGCCGGAATAGCCGCCGAGCAGTTTCGGGAACAGCGTCATTAGTGAGCTGAAGATGGCGTACTGTACGGCAGTAAAGGACAGACTCGTGAGACTCGACAGGTAGGCGATAAAGGCAGCACTCGCAAGTCCAGCAGTGATGTTATCGGCCCCGATGACAACATAGAGCAACAGGATGTCACCGGGATTGTTGGCCACCGGTATGAACAACAGGTTTGTGATGACTGTCATGACAGCTCCCAGCATCAGGATGCGTATCACACCATAGCGCAGTGTGAGAAAGCCTCCGAGAAAACCACCGAGGATCGTCATCCAGATGCCGAAGACCTTGGTTACGGTTGCGATCTGGTCCTTGCTGAATCCCATGTCCTGGTAAAAAACATTGGAAATGACGCCCAGTACGATATCGGAGACGCGATAGAAACCGACCAGCAGCAGAATCAGGATCGCCGCCTTGCCATAGCGGCGAAAGAAATCGGCAACAGGGTCGATGTAGGTATCCC
>JASFPB010000196.1:0-4854 GCA_050116235.1 Chromatiales bacterium
CAAGCGCGCTCTCGGCGGTCTGGTTGAGCATCCTGTTGAGTGCCTTCTTGCCACGCCGGTGAATACCGGGTGTGTCGACATAGAGAATCTGCCCGTCCGGCCTTGTCTTGATACCAAGGATTGCGTGGCGCGTTGTCTGCGGCTTGTGCGAGGTGATGGCGATCTTTTGCCCGATCAGCCTGTTGAGCAGTGTCGATTTACCGACATTGGGACGGCCGACGATCGCTGCGTATCCGCTCCGGTTCTCAATCATCGCTGTCCTGCCCGATCAGTTCCAGCGCGTTTGAAGCGGCATCCTGCTCCGCCTTGCGGCGGGAACGCCCCTCTCCTCTGGCTGTTATCTCAAGGCCCGGGAGCGAGCACTCGACTTCAAAGAGTTGCTGATGCTGCTTGCCGCTGGTCGCCGTTACACTGTATTCCGGCAAGGTCAGGTTTCGCGACTGCAGGTATTCCTGCAGCCTGGTCTTGGGATCCTTGACGGAACGAGAGAGGTCGAGTTGCTGCAGCCTTTCATCGAAGAGGCTGTTGAAGACCTCTTCGACAGCATTCGTACCGAGATCGAGATAGACTGCACCGAGAAAGGCCTCAAGCGCATCGGAGAGGGTTGAATCACGTGACTGGCCGCCGGCCCGGAGTTCACCTGACCCCATCCGGAGATACTCACCCAGGCCGATTTCACGTGCAATCCTGGCCAGGGTGTCGCGCTTCACAAGCTGTGCACGCAAGCGGCTCAGCTGTCCCTCGCTTGCTTCCGGAAAGAGAGTGAAGAGACGCTCCGCAACGATCATGCCGAGGATGGCATCACCGAGGAATTCCAGACGTTCATTATGCGGCTGTCCGGCACTGCGGTGCGTCAGCGCCTGCTCGAGCAACTCGCTGCTGTTGAAACTGACGCCGAGTGCAGTTGTCAGCCCGGAAGGCTGTTTTCTCAAGGCGAGGCCGATGCCGGGACGTTTGAAATTTCCTTGAATGTCATGACGACATCCATATTGCCGGCCAGTTTTTTGCTGACACTGTAGTTGAGGGTCACGACATTGGAAACGCCCCTGCGCTTGATGTTGACGTTTTTCGGGGAGAGGTTGTAGACACCGTTGACCCTCAGGCGCTTCATCAGGACAGTCCGGATGGTGTTCGGGTTCTTGCCGATGACCTTGTCATCGGTCTGCAAGTCCTTCATCATCTTCTTGATCGTCCAGTTTTCCATGTAGGTCGGCCCAACCTTGAGACCAAAGAAGCCGAGCGCGCCGGCCATGAGAAGAACAACCAGCAGCCCGATGATCGAAAGGCCCTGTTGCTGTTTCAGACTAGTCAATTGCATTTCCTATTCTCCCCCAGTTGATCGGCATCCCGTCCATTTCCGGATCGAAATGCATCCAGATGTATGTCGCTTTCCCGACCAGATTCTCATCCGGTACGAATCCCCAGCAGCGACTGTCATTACTGTTGTCCCGATTGTCACCCACCGCGAAATAGTTTCCCTCGGGTACCGTGACCGGGCCGTGAGCCAGAAAGGTGCATTGGGGACTCGGGAAATCGGGGCGACGCTCGTCGACCAGGATCTCGTGCCTGGTACCTGCCAGATTCTCGCTTGCATGCAGGCTGCCGGTATGGTTCGCTCCCGATCCCCAACCCTGGTAACGCCCGATCAACTCGACAGGCTGTGGTTCCCCGTTAATATAAAGTGTTTTGTTGCGATATGCGACCGTATCGCCGGGAATGGCAACGATACGTTTTATGAAATCGGTCTTGTCATCGACGGGGTAACGAAAAACAGCAACGTCGCCACGCTCGGGAGAGCCCGTATCGAGTATCTTGCTGTTTGCCACAGGCAGACGCAACCCGTAGGAGAACTTGCTGACGAGAATGAAGTCTCCAACGAGCAGGGTTGGCATCATGGACCCCGACGGTATCCTGAAGGGTTCACCGATGAAGGAGCGAATAAGCAAAACGACCAGCACGACGGGAAAGACCGAACGCGAGATATCCACGACGAGCGGGAGTTTGCCTGTACGTTTACGGGCAAAAACGAGCTTGTCGACGAGCAGGATCACACCCATGACGAGGGTTGCGATGACGAGAATCAGTCCAATATTCATTGCGATAATCTATCCAGTTTCCGGTAAGAGGCAGATCGCCGATCGCATCAGCTGTCCTGCCCGACCTTGAGAACGGCAAGAAAGGCATCCTGCGGGATATCAACCTTGCCGATCTGTTTCATGCGTTTCTTCCCCGCTTTCTGCTTCTCGAGCAGCTTGCGCTTGCGTGTAATGTCTCCGCCATAACATTTCGCTGTGACATTCTTGCGCAACGCCTTGACCGTCGAGCGCGCGATGATCTTGCTGCCGATCGCAGCCTGGATGGCGACCTCGAACATCTGGCGCGGGATCAACTCTTTCATCTTCTCGGTAAGTTCACGTCCCCGTGACTGCGCATTCTCCTGGTGCACGATGGATGACAGGGCATCAACCTTCTCGCCGTTGATGAGGATATCGATCTTGACCAGCGGAGCAGCCTGGAAACGGCGAAACTCGTACTCGAAAGAAGCATAGCCGCGGCTGACCGATTTCAGCCGGTCGAAAAAATCGAGTACCACCTCGTTCATCGGCAGTTCGTAGGTAATCTGCACCTGCCCACCGAGATACTGCATGTTCTTCTGCACACCGCGCTTTTCGATGCAAAGTGTGATCACGGGCCCGAGCATGTTCTGCGGCACCAGGATGGTCGCCTCGATGATGGGCTCGCGGATCTCCTCGACCTTCGAGGGATCCGGCAGTTCGGCCGGGTTGTCTATCCTGATGACTTCACCGTCGCGCATGAGCACTTCGTAGACAACGGTCGGCGCGGTCGTGACGAGATCCAGATCGTATTCACGCTCGAGGCGCTCCTGGACGATTTCCATGTGCAGCATGCCGAGAAAGCCGCAGCGAAAGCCGAAACCGAGCGCCTGCGAGACTTCTGGCTCGAAGTAGAGCGCGGCATCATTCAGTCGCAGTTTCTGCAGGGCCTCCCGCAGGTCCTCGTAGTCATCGGAACTCACGGGGTAGAGACCGGAGAAGACACGTGGCCGCATCTCCTCGAAGCCGGGTAGCGGCTTGCTCGCCTTGTTGTCCGTGTGCGTGATGGTATCGCCCACTGGCGCGCCGTCGATTTCCTTGATGCCGGCAATGAGAAAGCCGACCTCACCCGGCCCCAGATGGCCTGTCGGCGTCTGCTTGGGCGTGAAGATACCGACGTTGTCGACCTGGTGTGTGCGTCCGGTCGACATGATGGTGATTTTGTCCTTCTTGCTGATACTGCCGTTGACAACGCGGATCAGCGAAATGACACCGACATAGGGATCGAACCAGGAGTCGACGATGAGCGCCTGCAGCGGTGCATTTTCGTCACCTTCGGGAGGAGGAACCAGCTCGACGAGTTGCTCGAGCAGTTCCTCGATACCAACGCCCGTCTTTGCGCTGACACGCAAGGCGCTCTGCGCATCGATGCCGATGATCTCCTCGATCTCGTTGATCACGCGCTCGGGTTCTGCAGAGGGCAGATCGATCTTGTTGAGCACAGGAATCACCTCGAGTCCCTGCTCGATCGCCGTGTAGCAGTTGGCCACGCTCTGTGCCTCGACGCCCTGGGCCGCATCAACGATCAGCAGTGCGCCCTCGCAGGCTGCCAGCGAGCGGGAAACCTCGTAGGAGAAGTCGACATGGCCCGGCGTGTCGATGAAATTCAGCTCGTAGGTCTCGCCGTTATTTGCCGTGTATTTCAGCGTGACACTCTGTGCCTTGATGGTGATGCCACGCTCACGCTCGAGGTCCATCGAATCAAGCACCTGCTCGGCCATCTCGCGCTCGCTCAGTCCACCGCAGATCTGGATAAAACGATCGGCGATGGTCGATTTGCCATGATCGATATGGGCAATGATGGAGAAATTGCGGATGTGGCTGAGGTCGGTCATGCAGTCAGGATGATGCTCGGAAGGACAGGCGTGAAGAGGGCTGTCCCGGAAAAAGCGCAATCATAGCAAAGATCCGCACCCTTCTGGAGTCTTTCGCATCTGATCCGGTCAAGGGTGACGGAGCTGTTCAAGTGCAATCATCGGACGGTGGCGAACAGGCGGGTAGAGCGTCACTCCTCACCGGTATCGTCATCCCCCTGCAGTTCCAGCATGGGCACGCTCTGGACCGCGCTGCCGGCGATTCCCTTGACGGAGCTGTGCATATGCGTCGTGTTGAGGAGGACCTTCCGAATCTGCTTCTCGCGTTTTTTCCAGATACCCTGCATGGCGCGCTTCTCGGACTCGAGGTCCGCCTGCATCTGGGTAAACCCCTCAACGATCGCCTCGACCTGCATGCGGAACTCGTTACCGGTCAGGTAGTCGTAGAGCATGTCCATCTTGTCGCCGCGGTTCTCCTGCGCAGAGACCGCCTGGTCGAGCCGGATGAGGCTCTCGCGCAATACGGCAGAAAGCCCCCGGAACTCCTCGAAGGTGCAAATCCAGACTCCCTCCCTGAGCCCCATGCGCTCCATGTCCGTCGGCATTGCAGCAGTCACGAGCACGCCCATGTCTGCGCCCTTTTCGCGAATGTCATGCTTGAATTTCTCGATCCATGCCGGTGAGAAGTTTTTCGCCCGCTTGCTTTCATAGTAGATGCTGCCGCAATTGCTGCGACTCCGGGTATTCACAATCTGCAGGCAGTCTGCGCCATGCGCGCCTTTCTTGATCTCCTCGATGAAGTCGAGAGGAAAGGTCGCCGAGAGGTAATCCTCGATGACAAGCTCCTGCGCCTCACCCTGGAGTTGCATCGATCCCTGTTCGGCCTTGCGCTGGGCCTCGTTGAGCTGCTGCTTGAGCTGTTCGAT
>JASFPB010000197.1:0-4816 GCA_050116235.1 Chromatiales bacterium
CGTTACGCGGGATCATGATGTCCTCGACTGTCGTTTTCTCGAGATCGAGCAGGCCGATCAGCATCTGGCGATGCCGCTTTGGTATCAGGGCAGTCGCCTCGTTGACGACAGTGCGCAGTTCGTCCTGGCTCAGGGACTGTTCGCCATCTCCGCCGCTATTCACGCCGAGCATGCCCAGATGGAAGGCGGTGACGTGATTGACGAGCCAGACAACAGGAAACAGCAGCTTCAGCAGCAGGGTGTAGACTGCCGCTGCCGGGTAGGCGATACGTTCCGGGTGCAGTGCCGCAAAGGTCTTCGGGATGACCTCTGCATAGATGAGGACAACGAAAGTCAGGATGCCGGTAGCCGCAGCGATCGCAGCTTCCCCGCCAAGCCGCAGCGCGATCACGGTCGCGATGGCCGATGCCAGGATGTTGACGAAGTTATTGCCGAGAAGGATCAGGCCGATGAGACGTTCCGGTGTCTGCAACAACTTCAGGGCCCTGCGGGCACCCTGGTGCCCCTCCTTGGCGAGGTGCTTCAGCCGGTAGCGGTTGAGCATCATGAGTGCTGTTTCGGAACTGGAGAAAAACGCCGAGCACATCAGCAGGAAAAGCAGCAGTGTGAAAAGGATGCCTAACGGTATGTCGGACAAGGACGGAAGCCTGTATTGCTGTCGGAAAGTCATGACAGCTGTTTTTGCGTGCGCTGTCAACCGCGGAACCTCTCATGCTTGCCCGATCTACCTCTCTTTCCTGTTCTGCCGATTCCCGGGCTGGGTTAAGATTGGGGCTGAATTTTCACTGATAGTCCGGAAAAACGATGAATGAAGCCGCCGCTGCGCTGCAGTCTGCCATAATCGAGGATGAGCCCTACTACGAGCCGGTTGGCCAGGAGATCGAGGTTTTCGAATCCGCCTACCGAAACGGCCTGCCGGTATTGCTCAAGGGACCGACAGGCTGTGGCAAGACGCGTTTCATGGAGCACATGGCCTGGCGTCTCGGAAGGCCCCTGATCACCGTCTCCTGTCACGATGACCTCACAGCCTCCGATCTCGTGGGACGCTATCTCGTCAAGGGCGGCGAGACGACCTGGATTGATGGCCCGCTTGCGCGGTCTGTCCGGCATGGCGCCATCTGCTATCTTGACGAGGTTGTCGAGGCCCGCAAGGATACGACCGTGGTTATTCATCCCCTCGCAGATGATCGCCGTGAACTGCCTATCGAAAAACTCGGCGAGGTTTTGCGAGCGACACCGGAATTCTGTCTTGCCATGTCCTATAACCCCGGCTACCAGAGCGTCCTCAAGGATCTGAAACAGTCGACCCGCCAGCGTTTCGTTGCCCTGGAGTTTGACTATCCTGCTGCGGAACTCGAGCAGACGATCATCGTCACGGAAACGGGCATCGACAGTTCCAGCGCTGCCCAGCTCGTCAAGTTTGCCCACATGACGCGCAACCTCAAGGGGCAGGGCCTCGACGAGGGTGCTTCGACGCGCCTGCTCGTGCATGCTGCCAAGCTCATGCGCGATGGCGTCGATCCCGTGACCGCCTGTGAAACCTCCATATCCCAGGCGCTGACCGATGACGAGGACATGCTCGCGGCAATCAACGAGCTCAGTGCGACACTCTTCTGAGTCGTCTCTGTGCTTGCTCTGAGGCCTGCTGCCGATACCTGTCATACCTGACCTGAATCATTTGCATGTTCCGGCAAAGGGATCAATATTGAAAAGATGAGAGACACCAGGAGAGGAGATAGCAATGGGATCTGACAATGTGAAAGAGCGCCTGCAGCATGCATTCCAGAGTTTCCTTGAGAATGTCGAGGAGTTCTACGACAAGGAGAAAGAGGATATTGGCGAGGCCGTTGCCCATGCGCGTGAACGCCTCAACGAGATCGAGGACCTGACAGCCGAGGAGGCCGAGGAAGTTTCCAGGCACTTTGTTGAACATATGTCCGATATCGGCGATCAAATGGGCGAGTTGCGCGAGGGCGTCCGGGATGCCATCCAGCTCGATACCATGTACATCACCAGCGGTATCCTCGAACGCCTGGTCAAGGTGGCTGACAAGACAACGGTCGGGCTCAGGGAGCTCAACGAGGAGATGGCCCGGCGTATTATTGAAAACGAGGGTGCATCACAGGACGAAGATTCCCCGGCGGAGAAGTGAGATGTTCACGGAAATTCCTGTCAATGCATCACATCTCTATGCCTTTACGGCCAGTGGCAAGCTCACTGAGGCCGATTATCAGAAATTCCTGCCACGTCTCGAAGAGATTCTCGACAGGCACAAGCCTGTCTCCCTGTTGATACGCCTCGAGGATTTCAGCGGCTGGGAAGCAAAAGCCGCCTGGGAAGACATGAAGTTCGGCATGCAGCACCAGGGGGATTTCGAGCGCATTGCGATCGTCGGGGAGACTACCCTCGAACGCTGGATGACAGCTATCGGCAAGGCATTCGTCGATGCAGAGTTGCAGTACTTCGACAGCAAGCAACTCCAGGACGCCTGGGAGTGGCTGTTGCAGAGCACCAACAGGGCGGAGCGTGATGAATACAGGGGTTACCGCAATATTCTCGTGCCTGTCGATTTTTCAGCGCACTCCGAACGCGTCGTCCGGCGCGCTCTCGAAGCTGCAGGCAAGCGACATGCCAATGTCACCCTGCTGCATGTGGTCGACGATATTCTCATGCCGGGGGAGTTCTACGACATCGCCCTCGATCTCGAGCTCGAGAAGAAGCAGCACGAGGTCGCGCACACCAGGATGAAGAAACTGCAGGAAAGTTTCGACTACGACAGGCTTGCCACGGAAGTCATCAGTGGCAATCCCGGGGCGACTATCATCAACTACGCAGACGAGCATGCCATCGACCTCGTGGTTATCGGATCCCACGGCCGCCGCGGTCTCGAACGCCTGCTCGGCTCGGTCGTCAACCGCGTCATGCAGCATGCGGTCAGTGATGTCCTGATGGTGCGGTTATAGCTGGCACGATATGACAGCAAAGGCGGAAAGCCTACTCCGGGATGGCTTTCCAGAATGCATCATGACGATCGTGTCTCAATTAATCCGCTATGACGGATTTCCCGGGCATATTCTCCAGACTCCAGGGCGCGCATCGAGCCGGGTGCAGCAAGCGAACATGAGGCGCAGCAGCCTTGAAACATGATCGACAGGAGCTGGCATCAATCAATGACCGTCTTGCGGCCATTATCGAACATATACTGCTGCTGGAACTGAGATACACGGACGAGATCAATGCCGTGCATCCCTCCTGTCGCAAGAGCGCGATGAATCTTGTGCATTATCTTGGCTTGCGCAGTTTCGATATCGCCAGTTTGCAGAAGCAGCTCATCAGGCTTGGCCTGCCGTCGCTTGCGAACATAGAGCCCCACGTACTCTCAAGTCTGCTGGCAGTGCGGAATCTCATTAACTGCCTGCTTGGAAAGCCCGCCAGAGAGCATCGAAAGGGCATCGTCACGATCAAGCAGAGCGGGAAGATTCTCGACAGGAATTCCCGACAGCTTTTTGGATACCGGTCGAAGAAACGGCGCACACGCATAATGGTGACACTGCCATTGTCGGCAGCTGAAGATAAAAGCTTCGTGCGACGTCTCCTGAAATCCGGGATGAACAGTGCGCGTGTTAACTGCGCCCACGACACTCAGGCCGAATGGAAAAAGATGGTGAACAATGTGCACCATGCCAGTCGAAAGCTCGAAAAGCGCTGTCGCATCATGATGGATCTTGCCGGCCCGAAATTGCGTACAGGGCCGATGCAGCCGGGTCCAAAGGTCATTCATATCAGGCCAGAGCGCGACCTCACCGGTAAAATTCTCGGACCCGTGAAGGTCTGGATTGCACCGGCAGGATCGGCACCCCCGGATGCGCCGGGCCTGATATTCATTCCGGTCTCAACGGAGTGGTTTGCGCATGTCAAACGCGGGGACCTGATCAGCTTTACGGATACGCGAGGCAAGTCTCGCCAGATTCTCGTCGGTGGCCGCAAGGGGCAGGGGCGCTGGGGTTATTGTGGTAATTCGGCCTGGCTCGAGACCGGAACTCGCCTCAGGCTGTTTCGTCCTGATGGTCACGAGAAGCAAGCCGACAATGTCGGTGAACTGTTTCCTCTGGAGCAGTTCATCACTTTGCGTCCGGGCGACAACCTGATTCTTCATGCAGACGAACGGCCCGGTGAAGCCGCAAGGCTGGATCGAAATGGCCAGGTGCTGGAGCCGGCACACATCGCATGTACCCTGCCCGAGGTCTTCGATTCCGTGCGGCCCGGTGAGCCAATCATGTTCAACGACGGCAAGATCGAGGGTGTTATCCGCGAGGTTTCGCCGGATGCGCTACGGGTCGAAATTACCAATGCCAGGGATGCCGGCAGCAAGCTCCGCGCAGACAAGGGCATTAACCTGCCGAAGAGTCATCTCTCGATCGATCTGCTGACCCGAAAGGATCAGAATGATCTCGATTTTGTCTGCGAGCATGCAGATGCGGTCAATATGTCATTCATCAACAGCGCAGCGGATATAGGCTCCCTGCTTCGGGAACTCGATAACCGAAAGGCCAGGATCGGCATCATTCTGAAGATCGAAACACGCAACGGGTTCCGTCATCTGCCGCGCATCCTGCTGACCGCGATGCAGCGTCATCCGGTCGGCGTCATGGTTGCGCGTGGCGATCTTGCAATCGAGGCAGGATGGAAGAATTTTGCCTCCATCCAGGAAGAGATCGTGCGTATCTGCGAGGCGGCGCATGTGCCCGATATCTGGGCGACACAGGTGCTGGAAAATCTCGCGAAGAAGGGAACGCCTACACGCGCGGAGATCACC
>JASFPB010000198.1:0-4790 GCA_050116235.1 Chromatiales bacterium
GCGAGAGAGTCGGACCGGGACCGCAACCGAAATCCAGCCCGCGACCAGTCTCCGGGATACGCTCGAGCATCGGCTCGAACAGGCGTGAAAGGAAGCCGCGGTAGGCTGCATCCCGCGGATCGTTCTGATGCATATCGTACAGGGCTTTTTCTTCTTCCATCGACAGAAAGAAGCTCTCGGGCACGAAGACCAGATCGCAATGACCGCACCTCTGGTAGTGGCGCTTGCTGTCGGCGTGGAAATGGCGCGTCTGCGGGCTACCGCAGAGGGGACAGCTGAAGGACTCAGGCATCCCCCTGGTCCCATCCAAGCCTGCTGATGATGTCATCCCAGCTCCGCTCGGCTGCTGCACGGATACTCATGGCCTCGCCGCTTACAGGGTGGCAGAAGTGTAATTCACGCGCCTGCAGCAGCAATCGCCCGCAGCCGAATCTCTCGCGAAAGAAACGGTTGTGCTCACCGCGGCCATGGGTCGTGTCGCCGACGATCGGGTGAGCGATATGTTTCAGATGCTTGCGAATCTGCTGACGTCGGCCAGTCAGTGGCTGTACCTCGACGAGTGAATAGCGTGCCGTGCTGTAGCGGCCGACGGCATGGGGCAACTCGACAGTGGCCAGCGATCGGTAACGCGTTCGCGCCGCTTTCGTTCCACTCCCCTCCTCGTCCCTGTCACGTAGCGGATGGTCGATCTCGCCTGCTTCCTGAATCCAGCCCCGGACGACCGCGTGGTAGAGCTTGGCGGAATCGCTACGCGCCAGTTGCTGCTGCATTGCACTCGCCGCTTCGGAAGAAAACCCGAAGAGGATCACGCCCGAGGTCGCGCGATCGAGTCGGTGCACCGGGTAGACCCGCTTGCCGACCTGGTCGCGCAAGCGTTGCAACAGGAAGACCCGGTCCCCGGAAATCCATGAGCGATGCACGAGCAACCCGGGTGGCTTGTGAACAGCGATAAAATCCTCGTCCCGGAAAAGCACCGGAAGCGGTTCAGAGTGGATATCGGGGGCAGTCTCTTCAGCCATCTTCCGGCTTGCGGGGCGTGCGCACACGGTGCTCCTGGGATGCCTTCAGAATACCGCGCAGGATATTCATCTCGTCAGGATCCATGTCGGCGCGCAGAAAAAGCCGGCGCAGACGGCGCATGAGCTTGTCCGAGCTGCGGTCATCAGAGAAACCGATGACCTCCATGGTCTCCTCGAGATGCCCGATAAATCCCTCGAACTGCCCTGCCGTGATGCTCTCGCGCTGCGTCTCCGTTCCGGACACCGCCTGCTGGCTCGCCATCATGAGCTCGTAGGCAATCACCTGTACTGCCATGGCAACATTCAGTGAGCTGTAATCGGGATTCGTCGGAATCTGGACGAGATAATGACAGAGTGCGAGCTCCTCATTGGTCAGGCCAGAACGCTCCCTGCCGAACAGGATCGCGACCTGTGAACCCGACGCTGCACGCTCACTGGCGAGCAATGCGCATTCGCGCGGATCGACAACCGGCCAGCGCACGGTTCGCTGGCGTGCACTTGTGCCGATCACGAGATGACACTCCTCGATTGCCTCTTCGACCGTCGCAACCTTACGCGATGACGAAAGCAGGTCCTGGGCTCCCGAGGCCCGGCTGAAGGCCACTTCCGCCTCCTCGGGGTAACGCACAGGATCGACGAGTACAAGGTCAGAGAGGCACATGTTTTTCATGGCCCGCGCAACGGCGCCGATATTGCCCGGATGGGAAGTATTGACGAGTACGATACGAATACGCGACAGCATTCAACGATCAGGAAGCATGTAAAAAGTGGTATTCTAGCTGATTAACCGGACCAACACTCTGCAAGCCGCTCACGCCATGCACCCGATGACCAATATTGCCATTCGCGCAGCACGCGACGGTGGCAGGATCCTGATGCGCTACTTCGAACGCGTCGATTCACTCAAGGTTGAAACCAAGTCCCGCAACGACTTCGTCAGCGATGTCGACCGCATCGCGGAGGAGGCGATCATCCGCACGATCACCAAGGCCTATCCCCAGCATTCGATCCTTGCCGAGGAGAGTGGCGAGCACGAAGGCAACGCCTGCCAGTGGATCATCGACCCGCTCGACGGCACCACGAACTACCTCCACGGCTTTCCGCAGTTCGCGGTCTCCATCGCGGTGCGGGACAAGGGACAACTGCAGTGCGGCGTAGTCTACGACCCGGTTCGCGAGGAACTCTTTCATGCCACCCGCGGCGAAGGTGCTTTCCTCAATGACAGGCGAATCCGTGTCACCCCCCGCAAGGACATACGTGGCGCGCTCCTCGGCACCGGCATCCCCTTCCGTGACCTGCGCCACAAGGAAGCCTATTTCGGGATGATGCAGGACCTCATCGTCGACAGTGCAGGCGTGCGCCGCCCGGGCTCTGCCGCGCTCGATTTCGCCTGGCTGGCAGCAGGTCGTATCGATGGCTTCTGGGAACTGGGACTCTCGGCCTGGGATTTCGCCGCCGGCGCCCTGCTGGTCAGGGAGGCAGGTGGTGTCGTCACCGACCTCAGCGGTGGAGACCGCTATCTCGAAACCGGCAATGTACTGGCAGCAGGCGTCAAGCTCCATCCCGAGATGCTGAGGATCATCAAACCGCATCTCAATGAACAGCTGAGAGCCTGATCATCCCTGGCTGAAGATATCTCGCCTCGATCAGGTGAGGTGATTCAGCTGACTCTCCGGAAAGTGCCGAACGGTTCACTCACCAGAGACAGACTGGAAGGCTGTTTGATCCCCGATGGTGCTGATCGGCGCGAGGTTATCGAAAAACTGCTGGCCGACCATCTCCCATGAAAACTCCAGGGCGCGTTCACGGCAGCTCTCCGGATCGACATCGAGAGCCTTGATGGCTGCCTCGTGCAGTTCATCGCTCGTGTAGCCCGAACGACCATTCTCGATAATGTCCACCGGCCCCTGGACAGGATAGGCAGCAACCGGAACCCCGCAAGCCATTGCTTCGAGAATCACCAGACCAAAGGTGTCCGTTTTACTCGGAAAGACCATGACATCGGCGCTGGCAAGGTGGTTCGAGAGATCCTTCCCTGTCTTGTAGCCATGGAAGCGAACATCGGGATATTTTTTCTTCAATGCGGAATGCGCGGGACCATCTCCGATCACATGCTTGCTGCCGGGGAGCTCCAGCGAGAGGAATGCCTCGATGTTTTTTTCCACGGCGACACGCCCGAGATAGAGAAACACCGGACGTTTTCCATCCAGCATATTCCTGTGCTTCCGAGGTTTAAAGAGGTCGGTATCGACACCGCGTGACATGATGAAAAGATTCTTGATGCCCTGGTCACCCAGCTCCCTGCGCAGGCTTTCCGTGCTGACCATGACACGCTCCGCGGCATTGTGAAACCACCGAACCCAGGTATAGGAGAGCGCCAGCGGAACAGGAACACGCTCTCTCAAATATTCGGGAAAACGTGTGTGATAGGCCGTGGTGAAAGGCAGATCGCGTTCGACTGCATACTTGCGGGCAGCGAGTCCCAGCGGCCCCTCGGTGGAGACATGAATAGCCTCTGGCGCAAATTCGTCGAGCAGGTTCGCCACTTTCCGACCCGGAAAAAGGGAGACCCGGATCTCGGGGTAACTTGGCATTGGAATAGTCCTGAAGACCGAGGGCTCGATTACGAGTACTTCATGACCTTTTTCCCGGAGCCAGTCGATCGTTCTGGTGAGCGTCCTGACAACACCGTTGATCTGCGGGTGCCATGCATCGGTAATGATTGCTATGCGCACAGACGTTCCTCGATGGGCAGCTCGTAGACCCTGTCGACCCAGTGGAGCAGTTCAAGCTCGCCGCTTTCATGTTCTGCAATTGCTGTGCAGCTCTCGACCCAGTCACCGCAGTTGATGTACTCGATGTCGTCGTACTCGGTGATAGTGGCGTGATGAATATGGCCGCAGACAATACCGTCGTAGCCATGTTCGCGCGCTTCACGCACCACGGCCTGCTCGAAATTGCCGATATACTTGACGGCTTCCTTGACCCGCCCCTTGAGATAGGCCGAGAGTGACCAGTAACGCATGCCGAGCTTGCGCCTGGCGATGTTGAACCAGCGGTTCAGCATCAGGGTGAAATCGTAGAGATCGCTTCCGAGTTTTGCCATCCACTTGTTGTGCATGACCACATAGTCGAATTCGTCGCCATGCATGACCAGGAGCCTGCGTCCGTCTGCTGTTGTGTGCGTCGCGCGTTCGCGAAGCTTTATGTTGTTCACTTCTGCATCTGCGTAATCACGGAACATCTCATCGTGGTTACCCGGCACATAGATCACGGTGGTTCCGTTGCGAGCTTTCGTCAGAACGAGCTTGATGATGTCGTTATTGATCTCCGGCCAGCGAAAGCCGCCGGAATGCATTTTCCAGCCATCGATGATGTCGCCGACAAGGTAAAGGGTGTCGCATTCGATGGTGGAGAGAAAATCGTAGAGAAAGTCGGTGCGTGCTTCTTTTAAACCAAGGTGGGTATCGGATATCCAGACCGTGCGGTAGCGATGCATATTCTGCCTGCTCTGCAGTTGGTTTGCGGAAGTATCCCGGGCGTGTATGACAGAGAGGCTAAGTTTTCATGAACTCTTGATGAATTCATGCGGAGCTTAACAGCTTCTCAGAGACCGCGGCGGCCTTGAGCAGAAAGGTCACTCGACAAAGGCCTCTTGCAGGAAGCGGCCTTGCCCTCGCCTTCGGAGCCTGATTGTCAGATCGACTCCGGTGGCGAGCAGGTCATCCCCCTGCAGCGATAGACGACCGCATGCTCTTGCGGCGCCTTCGC